>JAISFX010000046.1 GCA_031263385.1 Lactobacillus sp. | reverse complement strand
ATTTTCTTTTTTGTATAACAGGACGAAAACATGAAAATAATCAGACGCAAATCTCGTCAAGTAATGGTGGGAGACGTTGCCGTTGGTGGAGATGCTCCAATCACGGTACAGTCTATGACCAATACTATAACCGCAGATGCGAAATCCACCATAAACCAAATTAAAGAGCAAGAAAGCGTTGGTTGCGACATCACACGCTGTTCTTGTCCTGATGAGGATTCGGCCCGCGCTCTTAAAGACATTGTTAAGGCTGTAAAAATTCCTGTTATTGCCGATATACATTTTGATTATAAGCTTGCTTTGATTGCTGCTGATAACGGCGCAGCTTGCCTAAGAATCAACCCCGGCAACATCGGTGGCATAGACAGGGTCAAAGAGGTTATCAAAGCAGCTCAGGCTAACAACTGCCCCATAAGAATAGGGGTTAATGGTGGCTCTCTTGAGAAAAAGCTTCTTGATAAATATGGCGAACCCTGTGCAGATGCCTTGGTTGAAAGCGCTGTTGAACAAGCAAAGATGCTTGAGGACAATGGCTTTAGAGAATATAAAATCAGCGTAAAATCATCAAACACCATGATGACGATTGAGGCTTATCAAAAGCTTGCGCAACTGCTGGATTGTCCTCTGCACCTTGGTGTTACCGAGGCCGGAGGCTTGAGGGCGGGAACCATAAAATCAGCCATAGGCTTGGGTTCTTTATTAATGCATGGAATAGGTGATACATTAAGAGTATCTCTAACTGCCGATGTAAAAGAAGAGATTTTAGCCGGTTACGAAATTTTAAAAGCGCTGGATTTGCGCCACCGAGGCATTAGGGTTATTTCTTGCCCCACTTGCGCACGTCGTGGCTATGATGTCCAAAAAACCGTAGAAACATTAGAGCAAAAATTAAGCCATATCAATGCTCCTATCAGCATTGCCGTAATGGGCTGCGTTGTTAACGGCCCTGGTGAAGCAAGCCACGCAGACTTTGGTGTCTGTGGAGGCAAAAATGGAGAAAACATGCTTTATATATATGGCAAATCTTACTCAAAAGTAAAGAGCGAAGACATAATCAGCACCTTGGTAGATTTGGTAGAGGCCAAGGCTTTAAATCTTGACAAAATAGCTTAATAGGCTGTATCAAGAGAGCAAAATTAAAACATAAGGTAAAAAAATGAGTTTTATAGAAAAACTAAATACAGTAGCAAATCGCCATGACGAGCTTCAGTCTCTATTGTCATCGCCCAATCTCAGCTCTGATGATTTGATAAAGATGAACAAAGAGCTTTCCAACTTAACCCCCGTTGTTGAGGCGATTAACAATTTTAAAAAAGCAGAAAGCGGCCTCAACGATGCCAAAGCAATGATGGAAGACACTTCTTTAGATAAAGAAATGCGCGAAATGGCCGAGGCAGAATATTATGAGCTTAAAGACCATCTACCTGAACTTGAGAAAGAAATAAAAATCCTCCTTCTTCCTAAAGACTTAGAAGATGAGAAAAACGCCATTCTAGAAGTTCGCGCCGGAACAGGCGGTGATGAAGCAGCCTTGTTTGCAGCAGTTCTTTTTGAGATGTATAAGCGCTATTCCCAAACTCAGGGCTGGAAGTTTGAAGAGCTTGATGTAAATGAAAACGGCATCGGCGGATATAAAGAGGCTTCTGCTCAAGTTACCGGTAAAGATGTTTTTGCTAAGTTAAAGTTTGAATCAGGGGCTCACCGTGTGCAGCGTGTTCCTGTAACGGAATCTCAGGGCCGTGTTCATACATCGGCGGCAACAGTTGCCGTCCTGCCCGAGATTGAAGAAGTTGATATGTACATCAACCCATCTGATTTGAAGATAGATGTTTATCGTGCCTCAGGCGCAGGCGGACAGCACGTTAACAGAACAGAATCAGCGGTTCGTATTACACACATTCCTACAGGCACAGTAGTACAATGCCAAGACGGACGCTCTCAACATAAAAACAAAGAGAGCGCCATGACCACCCTTCGTGCCAGATTATACGATGCGCAAAAAGCCAGCATAGAGGCTAATTACTCTGAAAAAAGAAAACTCCAAGTTGGCTCAGGAGACCGTTCTGAAAGGATTCGCACCTACAACTATCCTCAAGGCCGCGTAACCGACCACCGTATCAACCTCACATTATATAATCTTACCGAAATCGTTGCCGGTGATGGCTTAGATGAAATCATCGAAGCCTTAGTAACAGAAGATCAAGCCCAAAGATTGAGCGAGCTGGATTAATGAGAGAAGCCCTGTTTCTAAAAAATAATTCTGGGCTTAAAATAGCTGCGCTTCTAGATAGAGATGAAGCTAAATCCAAGCAAGGTCTAGTCATCTTATCAAACGGCTTTGGTGGCGTTAAAGACAGCCCCGGTCGTCAGTTAGTGGCTGATTTATTTCAAGATCTTGGGTATGCCACTTTAAGAATGGACAACAGAGGAAGAGGGGAGAGCGAGGGCTCTACTCTTGATTCTACGGTTGCTGCTGGTTTAGAAGATTTATCAACATTGGTTAACTATGCTGACTCACAAACATGGGTTGATAAAGATAACATCGGCCTTTATGGTAACAGCTATGGCGGCGGAGTTGCTGTTTTTGAAGCGGCAAGAAACCCTATATATTCCTTCATAATTTTTTCCTCTCCTTCAGTTGATAATAAAGAGATGTATGAATATGCCGGCATTATTGATATAAAAAAATGGAAGACCGATGGTGTTGCAGAGATGTTTGGCTGCCAACGCAGTTATAAATTTTATGAAGAAGCCCAAACTATCAACGGCTATAAAGAGGCCGAAAAAATAAAATGTCCGGCGCTGATTCTGCATGGTGACGAGGACGAGGCTGTACCACTATCTCAAAGCCAAAGACTTCATAAGGCAATAGCCAACTCAACTCTAATTGTCTTAAAAGGCCATGCTCATAATGCCGGAAAATCTAAAGAAGCCATAGCTAATATAGCCAATTGGCTGGAAAGCCTTTCTTAACTGTTGATAGAATCATCGATTCGCTACTTTGTTCTTGTTTCAAGCTCTGTTTCCCCTTAAAATACCAACATCAAATTAAGAGGAATCAATGACCGAACCGCAATTCATACATCTTCGCGTCCACTCCGCCTATTCATTATCTGAAGGCGCGATGAAGTTGCCTGCACTCATTTCAAAAGTTAAAGAGGCAGGGGTTCCTGCAGTTGCGGTTACAGATACAGCCAATATGTTTGGAGCAAAGGCTTTTTCTTCTTACGCATCCAAAGACGGCATCAAACCTATTCTCGGCTGCCAGTTTTATTTCAGAAACCCTGATGCAGATGATTTGTTAAAGTCTAAGGGTAGAACCATCGAGCCTGATAAAATTATTTTACTCGTAAAAAACGAGCAAGGCTACATGAACATCATGGAGCTTATGAAGATATCGTATCTTGATAACCCTAACCCAACTGAAAAACCGCAGCTAAGAATTGATGACATCAAACAGTTCGGCGAAGGCCTGATTTGTTTGTCAGGCGGAGTTGAAGGATCGATAGGCCGTTTGCTTCTCGAAAATAACAAGCCTGAGGCAGAAAGCGTCACCCTTAAACTTAAAGAGGTCTTTGGCGATAGATTTTATATGGAAATATCCCGCATTGGTCTTGAAGCTGAAAAGAAAACCGAAGACTCTTTTATCGAGCTTGCTTACAAGCACAACATCCCCTTGGTCGCCACTAACGAGGCTTTTTTCTTCAGTGCAGATATGTATGAGGCGCACGATGCTTTGGTCTGTATTGCTGCCGGAGAATACGTCGCCAATGAAAACCGCAAAAAGTTTTCTCCCAACAACCGCCTCAAGTCTCAGGCTGAAATGGTTGAGCTTTTCAAAGACCTTCCTGAATCTGTTCAAAATACCGTAAACATTGCCAAGCGTTGCAGCTATTTATCAGAGTTTGTTTCTCCGTTGCTTCCCAAATATGATTGCCCCGACGGCCTGAGTGAAAATGAATATATCAAGAAGAAATCTCGTGAAGGTCTTGAAGAAAGAATGAAGTCGCATGTCTATTTTGAAGGCATGAGCGATGAAGAAAAAAAAGAGCTTGATGAAAAATATTTCTCAAGACTTGATTTTGAAATCAGCGTGATTGAGAAAATGGGCTTTGAGGGCTATTTCTTAATCGTGGCAGATTTCATTAACTGGTCCAAACATAACAACATCCCTGTTGGCCCGGGGCGTGGTTCAGGTGCAGGCTCGATAGTTGCTTGGTCGCTAAAAATTACTGATTTAGACCCCATTAAATGGGATTTGCTCTTTGAGCGTTTCTTAAACCCGGATCGTATCTCCATGCCCGACTTCGACGTTGACTTTTGTCAGGATAAGCGCGGCAGAACTATTGAATATGTTCAAAACAAATACGGTTTTGATAAAGTTGCCCAAATCATCACCTATGGAAAACTGCAAAGTAAAGCCGTAATCAGGGATGTGGCGCGAGTGCTGCAAATGCCTTATTCTCAGGCAGACCGAATTTCAAAAATGATTCCTGCCGGTGTGCAGGGTCGCAACCCAACTCTGCAAGAGGCCTTAGACCAAGTCCCTGAGCTTGAGGAAATGCGTGTCAGTGACCCGCAAATAAATAAGCTTTTTGACATAGCCATGAAGTTGGAAGGTCTATACCGCCACTCAGGTGTTCACGCTGCCGGTGTGGTTATCGGCGACCGCCCGCTAAAAGAGCTTGTTCCTTTGTATAAAGACCCCAAAGCAGACATGCCCGTAACTCAATATGACATGAAGTTTATTGAAGAAACCGGACTGATTAAGTTTGACTTCTTGGGTCTTAAAACTCTTACCGTCATCCAAAAAACCGTTGAAGCCTTGGCCGAAAGGGGCGTTAATGTAGAGATAGACAAGGTCCCTCTTGATGACAAAGAGACCTATGCCCTATTACAAAGGGGTGACACCGCCGCCGTATTCCAGTTTGAATCAGCCGGCATGAAAGATGTTCATAAGCAAATAAAGCCTGACCGTTTTGAGGACCTAATCGCGATTGTGTCATTGTATCGTCCCGGTCCTATGGACAACATCCCAAGCTACATTAAAAGAAAGCATGGTGAGGAAGAAGTAACCTACATGCACCCCAAGCTTGAAGAAGTGCTGGCCGAAACTTATGGTATCATGGTTTATCAAGAACAAGTGATGAGAATTTCTCAGCTGCTTGCCGGTTATACTAAAGGCGAAGCGGACAACCTCCGTAAAGCTATGGGTAAAAAGATTCACGAACAAATGGCCAAACACCGAGTAACTTTTGTTGCCGGCTGTGTTAAAAACGACATTGAGGAAGCCACTGCAATTAATATCTTTGATGCAATGGAGAAGTTTGCATCTTACGGCTTTAACAAATCTCACGCTGCGGCATATTCGCTAATTTCATACCAGACAGCATATTTAAAAGCTCACTACCCTGTAGAGTTTATGGCGGCTGTGATGACACTAGATATTACCAACACTGACAAACTTTTGTTCTTTAAAGATGAGTGCAAAAATTTAGGCATATCTGTGTTGCCTCCTGACATCAACAAATCAAAGGCAGACTTCCATGTTGAGGACGACAAAATCCGCTATGCATTGAGCGCTGTCAAAGGCGTTGGTGAAGCCGCTATGGAAGCAGTTGTTACAGAAAGAGAAAAAAACGGCAACTTCAAAAACATATCTGATTTCATTCATCGTATTGATGCCAAATATCTAAACCGTCGTCAACTAGAGCAATTAATCAAAGCCGGCGCTTTCGATTCTCTGGATAAAAACCGTGGCAAACTTTATGATAATGTAGAGCTTATTCTGCGTCATATCCACTCCGCAACAGAGATGAAGTCAAGCTCCCAAGCTTCTTTGTTTGGTGGCGAAGAACTCACCGCTCCCGTAAAATTAAAAGAATCACCTGACTGGCCCGAACTTGAAAAATTAAAACTCGAGGCTGAGGCTATCGGCTTTTACCTTTCCGCTCACCCGTTAGACAGCTATGGTAAAGGCATGGAAAGGCTGGGAGTAAAAGCAAGCTCAGAGGTCTTTCGTTCCGTAAAAGTTGGCGACAGACTAACCGCCAAGCTTGCTGGCTGCGTTACTTCTTTCCAAAAAAGAATTAGCAAGAGCGGCAACAAATATGCCTTCTTAGAGCTATCAGATGCCAACAACAGCTTTGAGGGCATATTGTTTTCTGATGGTCTGAGCCGTTATGAAGATGTCATAACCTCGGGGCTTCCTTTGCTGGTTAGTGTCACCATTGATAAGCAGTCGGAGGATTCTAGCGCTAGAGCAATGATTAATACTGTTGAAACTCTGGATAAAGCAATTTCAGAAGTAGCCAACGGCTTGGTAATATGCGTTAATAACATATCAGCAGTCTCAAGCCTCAAAGAAATAATCGGCAAAGATCAGCGTGGTAAGAACAAAATTTATCTTATTCCTGAGAATGATAACTGGGATGTCAGAATAGAGCTTAACGGTACTTATGCTTTTGCTGACAGAGAGTTTTTAAGCAGGATAAGAAGCGTTCAAGGTGTAACAAGTGTTAAGGAGATTTAGTTTATGAGTGCTACTAGGGTAAAAATGCCTATCATCAAATTATGCTTTTCTCCATTTGCTATTTTTGTAGACAATATCAAAAAGTTTTTTCTTTTAGGATGTTACTACAGCTTGGTCATTTCTGCTGTTTCCATAGCCCTAGGCTTTGCATATATCTGCAATTATATGGATTTCAAACAGGTTGCATTTTATTGCTCTCAATCAAATGTTTTATTTGGCATAGACATTGTTGTAAGGTTTTTTCTTATGTCTGTATTTGTTGTCAAATACTATGAGATAGTCATAAAAAAAAGCCCAATATCGCTAAAGCATATTTCAACAATAGGCAAAGCTGACATTAAAACTTTTGCTATATTAGTGTCTTTTGTCTTGATAAGCATGCTGCCTATATTGTCTTTCGCACTTTTGTATTATCGCGTCCCCAACCCTGATTGGACAATAGAAATAACTTACTTTGCGGTGGTCTCCGTTGGCTTTTTAGTGCCCTTCATTCTCACCAGATTTTACTCTGCATTGCCTTATGTTATTGAGAACGGCAAGCTGCCAAGCTTCAAAGACCTCTGGGTAATGACAAGCGGCAATGGCCTCAGAATCATCAGCAGCCTGCTGTTTATCTTTATACTTTTTGTGTTTATTGTTTTTCAATTTTACGTTAGCTTTTATAAAGCAGTTGATGAAAATCCGATTTATATTGGCATTATCTCAACATTTCTTTACAATCTCTTTATGTTATTGCTTATCTCTATAGGCCTTAACCATTGCGTTGTGCAAAAACAAATTTTATTTGGGAGTGATGAAAATGAATAACGAACAAGTTATCCGCCTGCCTTTTTGGGAGACGATAAAAAGAAGTTTCATATATTCGTTTACTAACTTTGATACAATCATAAAAATATCATCAGTATGGTTTTTGTTGCTGATAGTTGAAGCTTCCTTGGGTTTCCCATATCTCTGCACCATAAGTTCTGAAGGTTGTGTTGGAACAGGCGGTCAAAAAATTTCCCTCATGCTCATGACATTGGCAGTGTTTCCTGTCTCTGTAGCATTTTGCCGCAGGACGATTCTTCGTCAAGAGTTCAATATGTTTTATATTTCTTTTGGGGCCAGAGAGCTTAAGTATATCGGCTATACAATACTGCTAATCCTTGCCATTATACTCCCTTCTGTTGCAGCAATATTTGCTACTGCATTGTTGATGAAAGGCCTAGACATCCCAACCTATTCATACTATTTCCTTCTTCTGTATTTCATCATTTTTGCAATATACACTTCAAGGTTAACCTTGGCTCTTCCTGCTATTGCTGTTAACAATAACAATGTTAGCTTCAAAGAGTCTTATGCCTTAACCAAAGGCAATGCCAACCGCATTTTCTGGAGCACTGCCGTTTTAGCAATCCCCGGTTATTTGTGTTTATATATCGTTGCCTTGCTTGTCTCATTCTTAGGCGACACTATGGATACATTCGCCGCCAAGCTTATTCTTACATTCTTGGTCTATGTTATTTCTTTTATAGATATCT
>JAISFX010000002.1 GCA_031263385.1 Lactobacillus sp. | reverse complement strand
TTTCTCTTTTTTCTATAATAGAGTTAAGAAGATATAGGTCACTGCCAAAACTGTTATTTTCATTAGGAACATCTAAATAACAGCCTTTACCATCTTTCATTTGCTCAAGAAGAGCATCAAAGTTCTGTCCACGATATTTTTCTAAAATTTCGTTCATTTTATCAAAACTATTAGTTTTTCCGTATTTCTTCTCATCCCAGTTTTTTTTCTTTCTCTTATTGATTTCTATCATTAAATCAACTGACGTATTATCAGACATGTGCTGAATCAGATATGCGGCGGCTTGAACAGAGCCGATAATCGCAGCGGCGTCACCGCTGGCGTTCTTTTCTTTAACATTGTCAGTAAGAAAGTTATCATAAAAGTGCTCAAACTTAAACAAACGAGCCTGACCGCGAAGTCTTTTAACGTGTTTGCGGTTTTCCTCATCGACAGGGGTACCCTTACGGCGGGCATTTAACTCAATTTGGTCAGCCATAGCCAGCATCCAAGGGATTCTATCCTCTTTACGGTCTGCGCCTTTTTCGGCTTCTTCAATCATTTTACGAACTTTTTGGTAGTCAAGCTTAACGCCAACCGGTATCAGACCCTTACGAGCACAAGCCATACGAAACTCTGCACGGTCAGGGTTACTTATATTACTTAAGTCAACGTGGATGATGCCTTGGTCTCTGTACATCTCTACGATTAAGTCGGCATAAGATCTGTTAATAGGTTCTCCATCTTTTACAGAATATCCTATCTGAAGTTTACCATTTCTGACCTTAACAGACATGGTCATCCAAGGTTCTTGTTTTTCTCCCTTAGCATTTTTGTAGCCTGATTTATAGATTGTATATTCAGCTCTGCCACGCAGAAGGCTGAAGTGGAAAGTATAGTTCTCGCCAAGGCGCTTCTGGTTTATTTTATGCCAGTTGTCTGAATATTTAACTGCATGATAAACACTAGGATAAACGGGTTCTGATTTCTTTTCGCCTTCTTCAAGGTACTCAAGCTTCAACTTAGGAAGAGACATGTCAATTGGGCCGCCTGATGCGAAGCTTTCGTTGCTTCCATCGTTTTCAGGAAGCTCTTCTCCGCCTGCTCGTCTTTCCGGCCACCAAGAAAGCCAGTTGTTACGACCAAATTCTAAAAGCTCGTCATTTACTTTTTGCATAGGCTCTTTTATGCCGGCACTTAAGTTCTCTGGTAATTTGATGTTTTTGATACCAGACATTTCTAAGAAGTATCTTAATGAGCGGGCTTGATCTTCGGTTATGCTTTCATCATTAAAGATTACAGCTCCGTCAACAATCTTGAAATCAAGCGACGGTTGAGATGCCTGCTTTACCTGTAAAGCAAGTTTACCATCATGGTCGACGATATTAATTGTTGAATCTTTGTCGCCGGCAGCCTCAAAAATCTCTTCACCAATTACTTTTTGCTCTTTTAGGTAGCAGTAAAGCTCCGGATCTTTTCGGAATAAATCGTTTTGGTTGTGAAGCTCTCTAAGCTGTTTATAGTCTTCTCTTCTGCCGGGATAGCCGTCTTTTCCTTTGTTTTTTCGACTATTTTCTTTTTTGACTATCTCTTTGTGAAGGTTTTGAATCTCTAACGGCAAGTCATTAGCCATATCCTTAGGATTATATGGCTTAGAATCTTTGTGTTTTTGAATAGCGTCTTGTACAAGCGCTTCACGCTTGTCAGGGCTTGGCTCTTCGGCAAACTCTTGTCTGGCGATTTTCTCGATTCTAGCCAACTCTGCAGCAGCTTTCTCTGTAAAAGTCTCGAACCTCACCATTTTTTCATCTTCGTTAGCCATTTTGTCACCTTCTGTCTAAAAAATCTTTATTTATTGATATGATAGCATATTCTGATAAAAAAACAACATATTTTTGTCTATTTTTTTGCATTAATCTAATTTTTAATATAAATGTAACAGATTGAGGTGATTAGCCTTGAATCGTATGATTTCTGCTAAGTTGCGACAAGGCTATGTTTCTCCTGTTTCAAGTTACAATTATAAACATTTTTGCCTATTATAAACAAAAATGATTTAAAAACTGTAAACCCTTGTGACAAGGGCGAAAAATTGTGTGAAAGCCCGCTCAGCTACGGACCGCTAGCGTAGCGCAAAAAAAAGGCTTTGCACAAAATGCAAAGCTTTTTTTTGCTAGATAATTAGACAGCCCTACGAGGGCAGCGTTAAATAGCTGAAACCAGCGCCACTGCGAGGCGCTTGCATAATGCCTGCTTATTTCTCCAGTACTTTAACGCCCGGAAGCTCTTTGCCTTCCATCCATTCTAGGAATGCGCCGCCAGCTGTTGAAATGTATGACATTTTATCTGCAACGTTTGCATGCTCAAGAGCAGAAACAGTGTCTCCGCCACCGCCAACAGACATCAATTTGCCAGCCTGAGTAAGCTCGCCAACGTGTTTGGCAATGTCATTAGTACCTTTGTCAAAAGGAGTAAGCTCGAACACGCCTACAGGGCCATTCCAGACCAAAGTCTTACATTCATCCAACTTAGCGTTAACGTCTGCTACTGATTTTGGACCAATATCCATTAAAATCCAACCCTCAGCAGGAATATCTGCTAAATCTACAACTTTGTTCTCAGCATTAGCTTTGAACTCTTTAGAAACAACAACATCTACAGGGAGAATAATCTCGCAGTTGTTAGCTTTAGCTGTTTCCATAATTTGTTTTGCAGTATCAACCATATCTGCTTGCAACAATGAGTTGCTGGCATTGATTGCTGTTGCTCCTTGGGCATAGTTGAAAGTATGAGACATACCACCGCCGATGCACAATTTATCAACTCTTTTAACCAAGTTATTCAACAGGTCTAATTTTGTTGAAACCTTAGAACCAGCTACGATTGCAAGAACCGGACGAGTTGGGTTTGATAAAGACTTATCCAAAGCGTTAACTTCTTCTTCCATAAGAAGGCCGGCAACTGCAGGTCTTAATTTGGCGGCAGCAACCATTGAAGCATGTGCGCGGTGAGCTGTTGAGAATGCATCTGACACATAAGCATCTACAGGAGCAACCAATTTCTCAGCCCAAGCCTCGTCACCTTTGCTTTCTTCTTTATAAAAACGAAGGTTTTCAAGCAAAAGAACCTCATCATTGCCCATTTTTGCAACAGCGTCTTTAACTTTATCGCCAATACAATCCTCAACGAAAGTAACCTTCTTGCCCAATGTCTTTTCTAAATCAGGAGCAATGTGGCTCAAAGAGTTGTTCATATCGCCAAAGCCTTCTGGACGTCCGAAGTGGCTAACAACAACAACTTTTGCGCCTTTATCCATAAGCGCTTTAATAGTAGGTACAGTACGAACGATACGAGCATCGTTAGTTACTTTATGGTTTTCATCAACAGGCACGTTAAGGTCTGCGCGAAGCATTACTACTTTGCCATTGATATCGCCTAAATCTTTGATAGTTTTTAATTGCATATATTTCTTCCTTTTAATCAAGTTCCTCCCCCATGTGGGGGAGGATTTGTAGAATTTTACTTGAAGTATGAATTAGCCGTTTACTTTGGCCATGTGAGCAATCAAGTCAAGCATCTTAACTGA
>JAISFX010000150.1 GCA_031263385.1 Lactobacillus sp. | reverse complement strand
AAAATCGGCGTGATGTTCGGTAGTCCTGAAACTACCACCGGTGGTAATGCGCTGAAGTTCTACGCTTCTGTTCGTATGGATATTAGACGTATCGGCTCTATCAAAGATAAAGAAGATGTTATCGGAAACCAGACACGCGTTAAAATCGTAAAGAACAAAGTTGCTCCTCCGTTTAAGGTTGTTGATTTTGACATTATGTATGGCGAAGGTATATCTAAAACAGGTGAGTTGGTTGACCTTGGGGTTAAAGCGGGAATCGTTGAAAAAGCAGGAGCTTGGTTCTCTTACAGTGGAGAAAAGCTTGGACAAGGACGTGAAAACGCAAAAACATTCTTAAAAGAAAACCCTAAAGTGGCCGAGGAAATTGAAAACAAAATCAGAGCCGAAGCTGGGCATATTACTGCCGAAATGATTGGCGCAGACGAAGCAACTGAGGCTGCTGAATAGTCCCGAGGGGGACAGCCATAATGGGTTTGTTAGCGCACTAGTCGCGGTGCTCAAGGCGCTCGCTTGGGTGGCATAGGGTCAATGATAGTTCTGTGATGAGTTTTGGTTAGAATAAATCAAAATGGATGTGAGGCGGGACGGCCATAATGGGTTTGTTAGCGCACTAGTCGCGCGGGGTTTTGCCAAACAAAAGAAGGCTGGCGGAAAAGACATGACAAACGGAAAAGCAGGACAAGCGGCAGCGGCATCTGAGTGAAATTTAATAACAGTTCAAAAAGTAGACTGGGGCATGTTGGCAGTATGTGGATATGCCCCAGCAAAATATTTAGTCAATTGCAGTTGCCTAAATAAAATAGGCTGTAGTTTATATATACGACAGCCTGTTTCTTTTATGTGCTATATTGCTTCAATATGCTTGTGCATAGCATTTTTTTTCTATATCTTCCCACATGGCAATCTCTTTTTCATCAGAAATTAATCCTGGGATGATGTCGAGGGTTATTCCTCTGATGATTTTATTAAAGTAATAAAAATGCTCTTTCGAGGAAAAAGCGTTCTCATGTCCGCTATTAACAAACTCTGCAACATCATTTACTCTATTTACATACAGATATGTAAGCTGACCGAGTAAGAGTTTCGAATAAAAGTCATCAGCCTCTTCACTGAGGATTTGCGTTGACAAATCCATCTTCCAAACCCTGATGTCTTCGGCAAGCGAGTATCCATTATACAAATCTAGAATCGATGATTCCGGATTACTTATGATTCTCTCTGCATCGTCTAACAAGCCGGGAGTGGTGCAAACCTTGACAATAGGATAGCGAATTAATAAAAAATGGGCCTTTCTAACTATGTCAATTATGAGAAAGCAGTCATGATCATTGCCGCTATATTCATTTAATATTTCTTTTAGCAGAGATGTTAAATGATAACTGACTGGAGACTTCTTATCATAACAATCAGCAACATACTTGCCAATTGCATGAGGGACATTGTCTCTTACTATAGTCTTTAGTGTTTCTTTTGCACTAAGAGGAATGTTATCCGGCATTTTTTTCAATGCTTCATCAATTTTCCTTATGTTGGGCTTATCAGATTTTGATAGCTCAACAATTTTTTCAAGTAAATTTTCCTGCATAATTGTTTATTTATTTTAGGTAAATATTTTCTTCTTTATCGGATATGCGACCGTTTGTAAGCCAGAGCAGGTCTCCGTTTATAATCTTTTTTGACTTTGCATAATCTTTTGTTATTTTGCGGTTAGTGTCTTTTTGAAACTGTCCGCGAAGTGTGATGATGTAGCCGTCCGAGCTATCACCAACTATAGATACTATTTGCAAAATCTCCTTAGAGCCCTGTATCTGTTCGTACTTTGAATAATCTAAAGGACGCAAATCAGGGAAAGATCCGCCGTAGGCTTTGTTTATGGTAAAAGGGTCATAACCTATACCTATATTGCCCCATGCTAAATAAACCAATGCGATGATCAGGAAAATTCCTGAAAACATCTTAATTTTACTTCTCGTTTCCATATGCTTATGTATTAATGATTGTTTTTATATAATTATGATTTTTGAGGTTAAAGAATAGAGTGATTAAACAAAAAAGTCAATTTATTTGTCTAAACAAAAGAGAGCCGGTATGGTGCTCCTGCTCTCTTGTTTTTTGTTTAGCGGTTTTGGTAAGACCGCTTTAGTTTGATTTTGATGTCATCCCAGTAGTCGATATCTGCGTCGCATTGGCGGCGTTCATCAATCGTTGTGCAGGAGAACATTCTTTTTGATTCCAGTTTTTCGAGATTGTTTATTATATCTTCTAAGACAGTTATGTCTGCAGAGATATAATAATTTACGGCTAACCGGTTCAAAATGATTTTTACATCTTCTTTGATTGCAAAGATTTTTAAGATGATTTCGCTTCGCAGCGTGTCAATCTCTTTTCTTGTCAGGTAAGGAAGGTGGTTTTTGAATTCTAAATCTTCAAAAACGAAAACACCTTGAGAAGCCTTACAATAGGCTGAAACAAGAAAATAAAAGTTTTGCTTTTCTTGGTTTGAAAGGTAATTAATTTCTTCAATCAACGCCTTTCTTTCTCTTTCGTTACTCATAATAGTGATTTTTTAAATTAAAAAAATAAGGTATTTCAACGAGAAGATAGCATATTTTAGGTAAATAGACAACAAAAAAGAGAGCCAGGTTCATGCGCCCTACTCTCTTTTATAAAGTTTTACTTACAATTCACTGCTCAGACGGGGATCCCCTCCTTCTTGATTTGGAAATAATCAAGAACGCTTTGGGTCTTGTTCATTCCATCTTCTTTTAGCTTTTCGGTATCATAGCCTTCTTGTTCAAGGCTTTCTATTACCGAAAGGATCCTTTTACATCCCCTTGTTAACCATGTTTTGTTATCTGAGTTGATTTCTAACCTGAGGAAGCTTTTTATGTCCTCAGTTTTTTGCTCTGAGCGTACATTGTTTAAATATACTTCAAAGTCTTGTTCTGTAGCGTACTTGTAAAACATTTTAATATAATTTTGGTGACACATCTATTGTTTTAATAATCTCAAATTCAGGGGGAGTTTTAATTCAGGTAGAGAGATTTGTCAAGTAATTTAAAAGCGAAAAACCTCTGAAACTGTTACATCTCTGAGGTTTTTCTTATAGGGATACGCTGCTTTATTTTTTTGCAACGTATTTTTGGTCCTTCATTTTCTGGACATCGCGAACATGGCCGTCTGATGCCATAAAGACCTTCATTACATCCCATTTATAAATGCCCTGAAGGCGGATTTTATTTCCTGGCATTTTGTGCTCGACCTTGAATGGCTTTCCTTTTTCGTCTTTACCCTCAATGGTGAGGATAAAGTAGTCACCATCTTGTTTGGTGTCTACAATCTGGCCAACAGTTTGGCCTTTATAGAATTTGTAATCCGGCTCGAAGTCGGTAAACGCAACCCCCGCAAAGAAATCGTTGGGGTTGGCGGTTATGTCAAACTTCGGCTTTGGGGCGATGTGAAGTGTAAGCTTATCTACCTTCATGTTGTCGCCTTTTCCGGTTACATGGACGACATCACCGATACATACCTTATCTTTCGCCATAATCTTTTTGGGGACATCGCCGGCGGAGGAGGAGCTTTTCTGCCCTTGGAATGTTACTGCGAATACTTCACCGGCTTCTTTTTTATTTTTGCCGGTAAAAAGTTCGTCATAAGGGCGGATGCCTGTTACTCTGGCGATAAACCCTTCCTTGACGGGTGGGTATTTGTCCCAAAGGACGATAAAATCAGCCGGGTCTTCGCCATTGTACGCTTTATCAATCTTGGTGTAGTCATAGCTACCACCACAGGAGAATAAAAAACCTGCTAACGCTAATAATAAAATGTTCTTTTTCATTTTTCAAATATTTATTGATTAATAACTCTTTGTCGAGGGTATAGTCTCCCATTTTGGACAAAAAGTCAACAAAAAAAATGTTGTCTCTAAAAAAATGTGCTTTTTATATAACAGGTTATTATTTGGGCAGCTTTGAATAGAAAAAAAACACCTATTAAGGTAGGTGTTCTTTTACTTTCGCATATGGCGCAGGATAAATCTTACTTGCCAACACCCAAGACAATGTCTTTAGAAAGGCCTTCTTTTACAAGAGTTTCATTAATGTTTAGCTCATCAACAAAGCATATTGCGGTAGGAACATCTTGATATGTTAGGGCTACTATTTGGCAGTTTACCGTAGAGCGCTCGGTGATATTGCTTAGAAAATCTTTGGCTTTTATGCCTTTAGAGCTCTCCGGGTCTATATAAATGCCGTACAAAAAGATTAGCTCGCCGTCGATTTCTATCTCGTTAGCGTTATGGATTATGGCAATACCTTCCACCGGTCTTACATTGCGCAGATAACGAAGCGAAGGGCTTTTCTTGAGGCTACTGATAGATATTGTCTCTTTGATTGCTTTAAGTTCTTCAATATTAACGGATTCTTTTTGCTCTTCTTTAATATTTAATGTTACCTCAGGCAATGGCTGAAGTCTTTCAAACTCTTCATCAGCAAGGACATCTACCGGTTGGATGCTTTCTGCAACAGTGAAGCCTCTTCTTTTGGCGGTTTTTGAAGAACGCATAGGCATCTCGGCAACTTTATCAATACCGCGAGGGCCTTCAAGAGTTTTGCTGATTGAAGAAGATGCTTTGTCATAAGAATCTCCGGCCTCTTTCTTTATGAAGCTGAACACGCCTGAAAGCTTGTCTTGATACCAGTGGTGGACCTCATTAGGTTTTACGCCATTAAACGTTGGAACCAGATACGCCAAAGCAAGAAGGATTATAAGAA
>JAISFX010000133.1 GCA_031263385.1 Lactobacillus sp. | reverse complement strand
AATTATGAGTAGTATAATTTTAATCCTTCTAGGATTTTTGTTCTTAGGATGGATTATCGTTGAAGCCTTAGACGGCGGCATCAATGGTATTATCGCAGCCGTTAGTAGTATAGGTGAATGGTTCAAATACGAACCTGAAACCAGAACTGCTTGCAACTGGGGTTTCGTAATCGCCATCGTTGCGGCGATTATATTGTGGAGCCTTGGTACATTTTTTATGATTTGGATCGGTTCTTTCTTTATTGGGCGCATTTGGTGCGTTTGCAAAGAAAGATACTGGTAAAATAAGAAGAAAGGGAATGTTTTTTAGAACACTCCCTTTCTTTGTTTTTAAATGCTTTGTTCTAGGCATCTAGTGGTTTGCGGATGTAGATGAATTTGTCCTCGCCACTAAGAGGGACGCGGTAGAGGTTTCTCTTCATGAAAAACATTCTTTTTGATGCATTTAGAAAGCGGCATATTTTGGCGACATCTTTAGCAATGATGAGGTGAGTGTCCTGAACCTTTTTTAAGGTGGTTTCAGGCAGTTTTTCTATAAAGCTGATGAGCTCTTTTTCATCCTGCCAACAAGGAGCGCCAATAATCTCTTGGTTTATGTTTATATGTTTGCCATTCCAAGGGGTTTTATAGGTTTTTAGAAACTCTTTGGAGTTTTTGTGGAGAAGAAAAATTAGGCTGTCTTCAACCTCGTCAAGGTTGTCGCTGCCGTGTATGAGGTGGCCGCCGCCGGTCATCTCACGATATATTCTTTTGTAAGATGCGGTTTTGGCATTTACGCCTTCGCGATATATGGGGTCATGGTCGTAGACCATTACAAGTAAGAAGTCCCCAGTGCCGCAAAGCTCTGACTTGCGGTGGGTTTTGAGAAGCTTTTTGCCATAAAGACGAGAAAGGTTCTCTGCGAAGAGTTCCTCTGACCAGTGGATGTTGAAGGTTCGGATAATCTCAAAATTAGAGCCGATGTCCTCTAAAATCTCTTTTTCTTTGTGGCGGGATTTTTCCCAGAGTATGAACAGATGTAGTTCTTTATTTTTTTTCATAAGGATTGTTCCTGTTGTTTGCATTGATATATGATAAGGCTTTTCTTTCGCGAAAGGGAAGAAAAGCAAGTAGTTCAAGTTAAACAATAGGGGGTCTATAGAGGCTCATGGTAAAGTTGTTGTAAACAGCATCTGCTATATAAACAAACTCACAGCGGTTGTTCTTTGCCGGTAGTTCAATAGAACCGGTATCAGATGTATTAATGTGAAGAACAAGAGGAGATAGGAGGCTGATGCTTTCTATTTCAATAGAATCTGAGTCATGGTTATCAGGCAGGTTTTCGCTATGGAAAACGGCCTTTCCATCTATGGTTATGTCGCTGGTATCAATAATATCAAAAGAGGCGATAATGATACTTAAACACAAGATTATGTTAAAAAACTTTTTCATGACTTTGTAGAATATACTACATTTGGGCAACTTTTTCAATAGTTATAATAAAGAAATTGACTAAAGGTAGAATATATATATAGTGTGGTTTAATAATATTAGGCCGTTTATCTGCTTGTTTTTAATTTTTAGATTTTGAGATATAGATGAGATATTACACCGGATTGTCGTCTGAGATTTATAAAATAGACCCTCGAGATTTGGCGGTTTTAAAAGACACTGCCAAAGATGTAAAGCCTATTAAAGGTGAGGGTGTGGTGCTGTTGATAGGTGACAGTTTGAAAGACACTAAAGACACGGTTTATCAGGGCAGAGAGGTTATTGAAAAAGCCATAAAAGACGGGGTAGAATATATTCCGGTAAGGGTGGCTTTTTATACGAGAACTCCATGGTTTAATATCCTATCATCTTTTGTAAAGGGCGTTAGAAAGCACTATTTTGGCTACAGCTCAAACAATTATCATATGAGAATGAAAGATCTGGAAGATTTGAAGATTGAGCGCAGCGTGAGAACCATTGATAACGCATATACATTCAAGTCTCAGAGAAAATGGGTGGTGGGCGAAGACATTAAAGACGAATGGTTTGCAAAAATGTCTAAATCATTTAAAGAAAAAGGCTATGATGACAGATATCCTATGGATGTGATGTTGTGCAGGGCATTTGGGGTTAAAGATAACCTGCACCAAGGACACCACAGGATGATGTTTTCTCGTGAGTATGGTGTGGAGAGAGTGGCAATTAAGTTTATGGCTGCAGGGCATTTGCCAAAGTGGCTGAGCCCGATATTTAAGTTTTTGATTAAAGTTACAAAATATAAAACGAACTAAGAGGTTTTCTATGACTGCAAAAAAGATTCTACATGTAGCAAATTTTCCGCATATCAGGGTTAAGGGGTGCTTTTTGAACTCTATGCCATATAAGATATCATACGGGCTAATCAGAAACGGGTATCAGGTTATTGAGTATCCGGACAGGGATTTGCTTAGAGTTTTTTCTATGTTTGGGCATATGAGCAAGCTTGCTAAGAAGAAAGCGAATAAAAACTTTATTGAATATTGTAGTGTGGTACAGCCTGATGCAATGATTTTGGAGCATACTGACACTCTTGATGCCGAGACAATCCGCGAGGTTAGAAAAAACCTGCCGGATATGAAGGTTATGCAGATTAATGTTGATGATATTAACCCAAAGCTTGGGTATTGGAACATAAACAATATTAAGTCAAAGCTTGATGTGGTTGATTATACGCTGATTACAACAGCTGACAAAGAAAGGTTCAAAGAGTTTGGGGAATATGCCGACAGGGTCGGGTTTATTCCTAACCCGGTGGATATTACAATCGAGAAGGGCAGAGCTTTTGAGCATGAGACACTGGAATATGATGTTATATGTGCGGCTAACCCAAAGGTTAATCGCCAGTTTTGCGGAAAGTTTGAGATTACATCAGATATTATAGACAGGGTAAGCAAGGCGATTGGTAACGAGAAGGTTTTGTTCCCTAAAGTTGTGGGAGACAAGCTTGATGGGGCAAACTATCAAAAGACCCTAGAAAACTGTGCTATGGGGATTAATTTGTCACGAATTAATGAAGATTATTTATACACCTCTGACAGAATGGCGCATT
>JAISFX010000127.1 GCA_031263385.1 Lactobacillus sp. | reverse complement strand
CTGCTCAAAAGCAACGCTTGATTTATATTCTCTATCCATATTCTGATAATATACCGTAGATATGTCTAAGATGTTCCAAGTTACCTTCAAATCAGAATTTATGTCTTGAGAGTTGTTAGGGTTAATATACCCCGCATTATGCAGGATATCAGGAATTTTGTTTAAGGGCTGGCTGCTGGCATCAAGAAGGCTTTGCTCATAGCTGACAAGGCGGCGAGAGTAATTATATTTTAAGGCAAGCGCCATTGCCATGTACATGTCTATAGGTTTTTCTATCTTACGAGGAGTTGATACATACATATTTTGCATGTCGGTATCTGCTCTTAAAACTCTGTCCCATTCAGAATATTTTTTGGCCTCAGCAGGGCGCTCCTCAATCATAGCGCTGACAGGAATAATCTCGCTATTAGGGTGTGAGTATTGAGACTGAGATTCATAATCAGAATCGGAGTCAGAGAAAACTGTGCCCTGTCTACACGCAGAAATAAAAACTAAACTGAAAAGAACTGCAAAAAGTATTTTCTTCATCGCCCAAACCTTTTGTATATACCCCTTATCAGAAATGTCGAAGCCTTTAAGGCATGACACACCCTATCTTGCAAATAAGGCTGACGAAGGGGCATTGACCCGTTTGTATTAAAAATATACCAATATTTCACAAACGCATAGTATTTATTTGCTTTTATTCAACTTTATTGTAATAATACGAGTTATTGAAGATTAGTGGTAAGAAATTAAGATGCTTGACATATTTCATACGATATTTAAGTACAGAGAAAAAGAAAGCCCAGACGTGTTGGGATATTATCCGGTAAGGTCACACATTAGAGCGATGCCGGAAAGAAGGTACTTATGGACATCAAGGGCTTTGGTTATTATGGCCTGCTTCTCTATTTGTATAAATATGATGTTGGCAAGTGCTATATATCTTTTGATACCACAAAGGCGAGTGAGCCCCAAACTTTATCAGATTAACCAATATTTCTCTCAGCTGGAGCAAGTGCAACCGGCGATTTTGAATATGCCCGTGACCGATTTGATTGTTGAGCAGCATTTGTCAGAATATATTATGCTGCGTTATCTTATTACAAATGACTATGACGAGATTAGAGAAAGATGGCTGCCGGGGTCTAAGATATATTGGTTGTCTTCACCGCATGTATATAAACAATTTGCCGACAATGATGTTGAGTACAGCATTATGCAGTTTAGAAAGAAATCTTTACTAAGAGATGTGGAGATTGACTGGATAAGGCCTATGGCAAGAAAAGTGTGGCAGGTGCAGTTTAGGACTATTGACTATACACCAAACAATCTTGATGGCGTTACAAATATCTGGAGAGCAACGCTTCGTATTGCCTTTGTTGACATCCATTTTGAGAACAAAGAAGATGCTCTTAAGAACCCATTTGGGTTTATGGTTCACAACTACTCTTTGGCATATCATGGAACGCCTGAGACATCTGATCATTATCTTAAAACAGCCAAAGAAATGACCGAGGGATTATTCCAACGCTAACCTGCGAACCGCTGAAGGTAAAGAATTAAAGCTTTAGTTTTTTATCAAGCTTTTCAAGTTCATCAATATAGTCTGAGATAACTTTAAGGCCTTTGTTCCAGAAATCTTTCTTATTGGCATCGAGGCCGAAAGGTTTTAGAAGCTCATCATATTTTTTGATGCCGGTTTCAGACAACATATGAAGGTATTTGTCTTCAAAATCTTTTACCTTGCCCTCGGTATAAACACCATAGAGAGAGTTTACGAGACAGTCCGCAAAGGAATAAGCATAAACATAAAAAGGTGTATGATAAAGGTGCGGAATGCCTGACCAGCCATAGCTGTTGTATTTGTTGATGTTAACAGAAGGCCCGAGGTTTTGCTTAACTTCTTCGTTCCAAATTTCGCACAATCTTTCTTCTGAGACCTCGCCTTGTTTTCTTTCATTATGGGCGCGGGTTTCAAAAAAGTGATATGATATTTGGCGGTGAGAAGTGTTTATCATGTCATTTACTTTTGATGCAATCATCGCCAATTTCTGTTTATCATCTTTGGTTTTATCAAGCAGTGAACGGAAGGTTATCATCTCTCCAAACACAGAGGCAACCTCGGCTAGCACCAATGGTGTGTCCTCATTTAGCTCGCCTTGGACTTTGGCTAGTTGCATATGACAGCCGTGCCCCAATTCATGAGCAAGGGTTAGGACATCTGTTTGTTTGCCGGTAAAATTTAAGAACAAAAACGGATGTAATGTTGTTGATACGGGTGCTGCAAAAGCCCCCCCTCTCTTGCCGTCACGAGGAGGAACATCTATCCATGGATTGTCGAAAAAGTCTTTTGCGACTTTATGCAATTTTGGAGAGAATCGCTTGTAAGCATCAAGCACTGTTTTAACAGCTTCATCCCAAGTTACGTCCTTGTCATTCTCAAAAGGAAGGGGGGCGTTTCTATCCCAGTTCTCGAGCTTTTTGAGCCCCATCCATTTGGCTTTTAATTTATAGAATCGGTGAGCAATTGATTTGTAACTATCTTTTACTGTTGCAGCCAAAGTATCTGTCACCTTATCATCAACGCGGTTATAAAGGTTCATCTCAGAAGCGGGAGTTTTAAAGCCGCGCTTTTCGTCCTCGATAGCTTTATCCTTCATAATCATGTTGTATATGTAAGTGCTAAGTTTGCCGTTTTCTTTGCGGACACGATATGATTCTACGCCAGCTTCTTTTCTTAGTTCGGCATTCTTATCTAAGGTAAGTTTGCCAATCTCAGCATCAGAATATTTTTTGCCCCTTACTGTAAACTCTAAACGGGAAGCGTTCTCAGAATATAAGCGCACCCAAGCACTGGTTGAAGTAATTGACTTTTGAGAAAGGATTTCTTCAACTTCTTCAGACAGCTGATAATCTTTAAACTTGCGTACGGACTTTATGTATGGAGCGTATTTGGCAACGCTTTTATCTTTAAGCAGGGTATCTATTTTTTTCTGGGGCAGAGAGTTTAGCTCTAGGGTAAAGAAGATTGAAGGCATGCCATATTGCTTTAGCTTCTCGCCAAGATTTTGAGCAAAGGCTGTTGCCTTTTGGTTCTTTTGCTGGGTAGATTTATTGAGGCTGCCAAAATTATACAGCAAGCGAGCAAGAGAAGATTTCTCCTCATATTTCTTTAGGGCTTCATAAAATTCTTTAGCGTTAAGCGAACCTAATTTGCCTTTGTATTTTTTGGTAAAATCTTCGGTGAGCTTTTTATATTTAGCTAAATCTTTTTCTATTTTAGGATCATCAATACTATTGTATAATTCCTTCAAGTTCCACGCCGGCAGCTTGCTGTTCTTTTCTTTCATTTTCCAAATCCTCATTCATTTTTTTTAATCTTTGCATGTCTTCTTTTATATTGGGATTGTCATTATAAAATTCAACAAGGTCTTCTGATATTTCTTCATACTCCGGCTTAAACAAATAGTTTGCCCAAGGGGATGACTGCTCCCCCTTGGCCCATTTGCCGATACCTGTGCCGATTACTTTTAAATCACAATAACTGTTTGATAGAATCGCCTTTAATGAGCAGAGCTTCATTCCATCACAAAATGTTAAATCATCTATTAATTTGTGTGTACAGGGGATAAAGCCTCTGTTTTGCAGGTCTTCTCTAGGGGACAATGATATCACCAAACAGAATGCGGCAAAAAAGAAAACTATCAATACAATTAGAATCGTGAACCAGTGTTTTATCATTAAGATTTATGCTTTCTGCTGTTTAAAAACTCTTCAACCAAGGCAAGGTCTTCGCGAGTGTTCGCGCCGGCAATAGCATCTGTGTTTTCAACATAGCTGCATCTTAAGCCGTTAGAACGAGCGATTGCAATAGCGTCTGTAAGATAATATTCTCCGGCGGCGTTAGCGCTTCCGACTTTTTCGAGAATGTCAAAAATGTGTTTTCCTTCAAAAGCCATTAAGTCAGAATTGCAAAGCTCTATTGCTTTTTCTTCATCAGAGGCGTCTTTATATTCAACAATTTTCAAAAGCTCATCGCCGTTTGTTACTAGACGTCCGTAACGGTTTTCATATTTTGGTCTTACTGCCAAGGTTACAACTGAATAGCCTTCTCTAACCTTATTGATGGCTTTCTCAAAAACCTCTTTACTGATGGTAGGATTGTCTCCAAAAACTGTTAGTACAATTCCTTCGAATCCTTTTAATGCATCTTTAGCACTGAGAACCGCATG
>JAISFX010000141.1 GCA_031263385.1 Lactobacillus sp. | reverse complement strand
TAGGCTTCCCCGGCGAAACCGATGAAGACTTCCAACAAACTTTAGACATTGTCAATCAGGTAAAATTTATTCAGGCCTTTTCTTTCAAATATAGCAAACGCCCCGGCACCCCGGCTGCATTACTTAAAAATCAGGTCGAAGAAAAAATCAAAAAGCAACGTCTAGACATTTTGCAAGACTTACTTTTCTCTTACCAGTTAAAGTTTAATAAAGAAACTGTTGGTAAAATAATGCCTGTACTGTTTGAAAACAAAGGCCGCAAGAAAGGACAACTCATTGGCAGAACTCCTTACATGCAAAACCTCCACACCCAAACAGACAAAGAATTGCTAAATAAAATTATTAATGTTAGAGTAACCGAAGCAACAACAAACTCCCTGTCAGGAGAAGTTTTATAAGGACAAACAAAACATGGCAGAACTTGATTTTGAAATATACAACAACCAACTGATTCAACAAATTGTAGGGCCTCACGACAGCAATTTAAGATTAATCGAGAAAATGCTTGAAGTTGAAATCAGCTCTTTTGGCAACAAAATCACTATCAAAGGCGCAAAAAAAGCCACTGAACAGGCTAAAGAGGCTCTTGATATCCTCAACACAAAAGCCAGCAAGGGTATTGAGATTAACGAGCAAGAAGTCAAAGCCGCTGTTCGCATCAGCAACAATGGCAACTCTAATGTTGACCCCAAAACCTTAAGCGATATTGTTCTTAAAACTAAGAAGAGACACATTTACCCACGTTCTGCCAATCAGGCATTATACATTCAAGAAATGTTCAAGAACGAGCTTGTGTTTGGCTTAGGGCCTGCCGGTACCGGAAAAACATATCTTGCCGTAGCCCTAGCTGTTTCTATGATGCTTGAAGGTAAAATTGACAAGATTATCCTTTCTCGCCCTGCTGTTGAAGCTGGCGAAAACTTAGGCTTCTTGCCTGGTGATATGAAGGACAAGATCGACCCTTATTTAAGACCTCTGTATGACGCACTTTACGAAATGCTCCCTGCAGAGCATGTTGACAAGAAGCTTGCCATTGGCGAGATTGAGATTGCTCCTCTTGCGTTCATGCGTGGTCGTACCTTGTCAAATGCATTCGTCATCCTTGATGAGGCTCAAAACACTACCCCTATGCAAATGAAAATGTTCTTGACCCGTCTTGGTGAAAACTCTCGCATGGTCGTTAACGGAGACCTCAGTCAGGTAGACCTTCCTCGCGGCACAATATCAGGCCTGCAAGATGCTTTGGATACGCTTAAAAAAGTATCTAACATCAGCTCTGTAACCTTTAGCGCCACAGACGTTGTCCGCCATGGCCTCGTCGCCAAAATCGTTAAAGCTTATGAAGAAAGAACCAAAAAAGCTAAAAATGACTAGTCATTTTATAAACATATTCATCGAAGACACTAACTGGGCAAGTTCTTTAGCAAATGCTGAAAAACTTGCTCAAAAAGCTTCTGATGCTGTTTTTGATAACCTTTACAATAATTGGGACATGCCCTTTTTAGGAGACAAACCGGTCGTTGTTAACCTAAGCCTGTCTAACGACAAACACATCAAAGAGCTTAACAAAACCTACCGCAAAAAAGACAAACCAACCAATGTATTATCTTTTGCCCTGATTGATGATGAAAATTTTGAGCAAAACTGCGAGATTTTTGATGAAATAGAACTCGGAGACATTATTATATCAATTGATACCCTAAAAAAAGAAGCGGCTGAAAAGAACATCAAACTCGAAGATCATTTCACCCACCTCTTCATCCACGGACTTTTACACCTCTCAGGTTTTGACCATATAGAGGATGAAGAAGCCGAAGAGATGGAGGCTTTGGAAATTGATATACTAAGCAACCTTAACATAAACAACCCTTATGAGTAATGATATGAGTGAAGAACAACCAACCATTTTAGAAAAATGTATCAAAATATTTAAGCACAAAAACGACAATGTCCGCGAAACCATCGAGGACCTTATCGAAGAGGCTCAATGTAACGGAGAAGACGAGTTCAGCGAGCATGAACAACTCTTGCTTAATAACATCTTAGATATTAAAGATAAAAAAGGCTACAACGCCATGGTTCCCCGTGCAGAAATCATTTCCTTCCCCAAAAGCGGAACGGTAAGAGAACTGACCGAGCTCATGATTAAAGCCGGCCACTCTCGTATCCCTATTCATGGCGAAAGCATGGACGACATGGTCGGTATTGTCCATATGTTGGATTTAGCCAAATACCTCCTTAAAGGAGACATGGATACCAAAGTAAGTGACATTATCGAGCGTGAAATAAAGTTTGTTTCTCCTAACGCTGGCGTTCTAGAACTCCTCAAAGATATGCAAATGAGCAAAAACCACATGGCCTTGGTTATTGACGAATACGGCGGCGTTAATGGCCTTGTCACAATTGAGGACCTGCTTGAAGAGATTGTTGGCGATATCGTTGATGAATATGACTTTGAAGAAGACCCGCTTATCGAGATTAAAGGCAAAAACAAAATAATCGTTGATGCCGGTGCCGAGCTTGATGAAATTCAAGAAGCATCAGGGCTTGACTTATCTAAAGATGTAGAGAAAGAAGACCTTGAAATAGACACCATCGGCGGATATGTATTCCACTTAGCAGGGCGTGTTCCCTCCCGAGGAGAAGTTTTTGAAGGCCCAGACAACATAAAGTTCCGCATAATTGATGCAGACCCTATCCACATAAAAAAGATAATGATAATCTTACCAAAAGAAGACATATGCCCAAACAATAACTGATAGTGACAATATGATTATAAAGAAACTAAAACAATACCCTAAAATAACATCTCTAGCCTTGGGCTCCGTTTTGGCACTTGCTTTGCCTCCGTATTATATTTTCATATTGCCGTTTATCTGCTTTTCAGGCTTAATTCTATTACTTAACAAAGCCCAAAGCGCCAAACAGTCTTTCGCCTACGGCTACTGGTTCGGCTTTGGCTTTTTTGCTTTTGGCTTTTCATGGATTGGCAATGCCCTCTTAATAGAGGCCGCAACTTTCGGCTGGCTCTACCCCATCACAATTTTGGCTTGCGGTTCTTTCTTTGGGTTATTCTTCGGCATCCCCGCGCTCTTCACGTTTTATTTCAAAAACACCAC
>JAISFX010000138.1 GCA_031263385.1 Lactobacillus sp. | reverse complement strand
GAAGCCGATTATAGCGACAATCACCTCTATATTGCTTAAGCCGACAACGAATATGTCAAAAAAATCAAAATCAGGGCGCAAATTTATTCCCCTTTTGCTTGTATAGGTTGGTACTTGATTTGTTTGCCTGCCCATAAGCCTGAAGCATTGACGATATGTGAGGATCCTTTACCCCGGCACCAACGATAAATGTATGAACCAGACATATACTGATAATAAATATCAGCGGGTTGATATCTAAAACTCCGATAGCCATGAACATGAAAGGGAACTGTACACCAAGGTTCAAAAGCACAGGCAAAAACGGCCCCCATAATATTTTGGGAGGTGCCGCAACCGCTTTTAAGATGACCTCACGCATACGTAATAATCCCCAGTTTTGTATATTTTTCAGGGTGATTCTAACGCAATCTTTTTTTTATGCAAGCAAAAGCTTTTTGTATTTAACATAAAAAAATAGAGCCCATTGAAAGGGCTCTATAGGTTAAAAAGATAAAACTACAGTTTGTTATATATATACTCGGCATCTTGATATATTTTTCTGTTATCTGTTGCCTTTTTAGACTGTTCTGCAATCCACTCCGTAGTGGCCTTAGAGCTATCTTTTTGCGTCTCTGAGGCGGTTTGCGCCCAAGCAGACGTAGCATTCGTAGCCGTACCATCTTTACGAGCAGCGGCATTATCCGCACGATCTTCTTTGGTGGCATAAGAATCCTGAAAATCATTGGATGCATTGTTTATTTTGCTCAAGACATCAGATGTGCCGTATTGAGCAGCGCTGTTCATCGAGCTTAAGTCGTTTGTAACTGTCACATAACCATTAGCTATATCGCTTAGGCTATCAGCATTTTTAATGGTCTTATATATGTTTTCACCCTTGTCAGATAACGTTTTTGCCGCAGACACCCCAGACTCAACACCTTGAACCACGTTTTTAAAGCCACTGACAACATTTTTTATACTAACGCTCTTTTTGGCAGCTGTATCAGTAGTGCTTGGAGTAACAGGTTTTATGACATCATTTAACGCGTCTGCAGGATTGGCTCCACTTGGTATCGTAAGGCCATCAGCAATACCTGTTGAAGGGGTAAGCTGTGTTTGACACTCCCCATCAGGCCCCTTAACACATTCTTTTTCCGTTAGCTCATCAGTGGCTCGGAGAGCCTCAAAGTCGGTTTGTATATACGTACCGAAGCTTAATTTTGAGCCGTCCCCCTCACCGCCATAGGTGAAATATTCTATGAACGGCGCCATACAGGCGACCAGAAACAGACCTATACCTATTTGACTCAGATGCTTCCAGCTTATTTTGTTAAATATAGCGGCGTAAGCAAAGGCAATAAGACCAAAACCAGAAATCATATAGACCAGAGGCCTTAAATCACTCAGGGTTTTAGCTGCTTTATTGCTCAAAATCGAAAAGATGTCTCCGCCACCGGAAGAGGAGCTTGTGTTGGTGGACTTAGCAGGGGTTACCGTTTCCTCTTTCTTTGTATCATCAGCCTCGGCAACGCCTTCAACTGTAGCCAAAACAGAGGTAGCAACAAACATTGATAGCAACAATGTTGTGAACAATAACCTTATGTGTTTTAAGTTTAACATAACACCCTCCTCAAGCCCATAAGAGCTTTATTATCCGCTTATTAACGTATCTGTAATGGTAACAGCACCATTGGTGTTGCCATCAACCATGTAAGTTAACAAAGCGACGGTCAGCGCGATAATCATCAAACCAATGATAACTGCTGACAACCATTTCCAGTTGAGGTTTCCGAAGAAACCGCCTATTGCTATGGCAATAATACCGAAGCCGGCCACTGCATAAATAATATTTCTCATGCCGTAGAAGATTTTGTTACCGCTACCTATAAGCTCTCCAAAGAGCTGCGCATGAGAATCTGCTGCAAATAAAACTGAAGAAACTGCAAACAACATGATTGTTAAAATCGTTAATTTCTTTACTTTTATACACAACATTTTCTTATTCCTTTCCGTTTATTGGCTAAAAAGGAGAGATGACAGACTGCCAAAAGCATCCGGCACCTCTCCTTTTACTAAAGTATAGATGACTAGTTAGGAGCAGAGCTTCCAAATGTATCAGTGAAGTCAACCTTACTACCGGTTGCGTATTCAACGATTGAGCCTGCAGCAGCCAAAATAGCCAAACCAACGGCCAAGGCTGCAAACCAGTTCCATTTAACTTTACCAAAGATTGCCGCGAACGCTAAACCGACAAGACCAAAACCACCTACGATAAAGATGATTGTCTTAACGTTCTCAAACACGTTCCTTGTTTTTTCCTTAGCCAATCCCATCAATGTGTTTGCCTGAGCTGATGCATCGCCCGTAAAGGCAAGCAAACAAATGAACGCTAGACAGCTAAGTGTCAAAATATTTCTCTTCAAGAATTGCATCGTCTTTCTCCTTATTAATATTAGCAAAACTTCTTCCACTCTTTTAGAATACCTAAAATTTCAAAAACTTTCCAGTAGATTATTTTTTTCTAAAAGCACATAACTTGTTGATTTATAATAATTTATTTTTCTGTAACAAAAAATTCATGCACTAAAAATGTATAGTCAAGATTGAGTGTACTGCTTAAATAGTAAATATTTTAATAATTTTTAGAAATAAGATATTTTTTTTGAAACAAGCTTTCTCCACAGAATCACCGATGAAAAAAAATTGGGTATAAAATTATATATTCTTGCCAAGAGTCGCATTTTATTTTATCTAAGATTTAGAGAGGTCTGTTTTATGAAAAAAACGGGTGTTAAAACTTTTTTATACAGCTTTATTGTTTCGCTGTTCGTTATTTTTGGAGCGAACGGGTTTTTTGTGCGTGAAAATAAGGCTTCCGAAAAAAGAGCTTATACCCCTGGGAAAAACATCTCTCTATTTTTTAAGAATGCCCCAGAAAATATAAGGGCACAAACAATCCCCATTAAAAAAATTGCACTTTCAGTTCCTGAAGAAACACCGGTTAAGACCTCTCAAAACACCGATGAAATTCCTATTGAAATCGGAAGTGCTGATGACGAAATTCAGATTGCGTCTGTGGAGGATATGTTTGCAAACCAAGAAGCTCCTACTGAGCCAGAAAGCGTGGTCGCACATGCCGACGACGAGGCAATGCATGCTCAAAATCAAGAAACGACCTCTCAAAGCGAAGAAAAGATTTTGGCATTGCTAGAAAAGCCTGAAAAGAAAAAGCCCGCGACAGAAAGCCTCAGGCACAACGAGGACGAGCCTTTAATTCCCCTCGAAAGAAAAGAAGATGAGATAAGCAAAAAAGGCATAATAAAAGAAGCCGATGAGGGAGACAAAGCTCAAGTAGCAATGAACGAGAGCGATGCACCGCTAAAAGAAATGGCCAGAAACGGAATGGATTTCTCAGACAGCGAGTTTGAGCCTGTTGAAAAAGCCGAAGAATGGAAAACCATGCAAGAAATCAATCCCGAAGCAGAAAGCCCATGGGTTGTTGCCAAGGGGGCTAAACACCCAAAAAACAATCTGATTCTTGAACAGGATTTCGCTAAAGCTCCTGAGGACGAGCCGCTATTGGTAGCAAAAGGAGTTCAAAGCCAAGAAGAAATTCTTGCATCAGCAGAGATTGTGAAAAACATCTTAATTCCAATCCCAGAAGAAATTATGAGCCAAGAAGAGCTAACCCCCAGACTGGTTGTAGAGGACGATGAAGAGCCTCAGGAGATTGTTAAAGCCGAAGCTCCGCCTGATAAAAGCGATAAGAAGGGATTATTTGACAGCATAAAATCTAAAATAAGTGGGATATCATCGGGAATAGCGGCCGATGTTAAAGCGCATAAAGAAGAATTCTTTAGTGAACAGGATCATAAATCCAACACCAAGACAAAAAGGATTAAGAGGATACTGCCAACAGAGATGAAGTTGTCGTTCCAGCCGAACAGAGCCGAGATATCAGGACAGACCCTAAAGTGGGTTCACGCCTTTGTAAACAAGGCTAAGGAAGAAGGTATCATGCTCGAAATCAGGATTAACAGCGAAGGGTCTCCCGAGTTACAGAGCAGGAGACTTAATTTGCTGCACAGCATTATTGACGGTCACAAGCTAGGAAGACACAAGGTAAACACCATTGCCACCGACAGAGAGCCTAATTCTTTTGTGATTAGAACAGTGAGGATGGTGGAGGACAAAAATAAATTATTAGAAAGAAAGACTAAAGAGAGAGAGATGCTGCCATATTATCATCATGCAGGCTCTAGAGTACCGCAGAATTTTCAGC
>JAISFX010000113.1 GCA_031263385.1 Lactobacillus sp. | reverse complement strand
TATGCTCTACCGGTGAGCAAAAGTCTCTTTTAATCAGTATTATTTTGGCACAGACAAAGTGCCAGACTCTTGATAAAGGCTTTGCACCAATTATGTTATTAGATGAAGTCGTGTCGCATTTGGACGATATAAAACGTGAGGCCCTTCTTGAGAAAGTTCGTGACATGGGGTTGCAAGCATGGATTACATCTACGGATGAGAAGCTATTCGAATCGTTAAAAGGATGCGCCCAGTTTATGAAAATAGAGAACGGAAAACTTATGAAATAGTTTCGAACTCTGTACCGTCTTTGTTTATTCCAATCAACCCGTCAGACTGCATTTTATACATCTTTGTATAAATGCCTTTCTTGTTGCGAAGCAGACTCAAATGTGTGCCTTCTTCAACAATCTTTCCGTTATCAAAAACTAAAATCCTGTCCATTTCACGGAGGGTAGAAAGACGGTGTGCAATAGCAATTACGGTCTTGTTTTTCATAAGCTGTTTTAAAGAGCTTTGGATGTGTTTTTCGCTCTCACTATCAAGTGCAGAAGTGGCTTCATCAAAGACGAGAATCGGAGAGTTTTTCAATATGGCGCGAGCAATTGCTATGCGTTGTCTCTCTCCGCCGGAAAGGACTACGCCTCTTTCTCCGACAGTTGTGTTGTAGCCCTCAGGAAAGCTTTTTATGAACGAATCCGCATTGGCTTTTTTAGCCGCTTCAAAAACTTCTTTATCTGTCGCAGAAGTTTTTCCGTAGCGGATGTTCTCGAGCAGGCTTCGGTTAAACAAGCTGACATCTTGTGGGATTGTCGAGATGTGTTTACGAAGAGAATCCTGTGTGATGTCTCTGATATCTGTGCCATTAATAGTGATGCTGCCTTCGTCGATATCAAAGTATCTGGCAATAAGTTTGATGAAGGTTGATTTGCCTGAGCCAGAATGACCGACCAAGCCGATTTTTTCTCCAGACTTAATCTTAACATTAAGATGAGTGAAGATTGGTTTCTCAGCACTGTATTTGAAGCTGATATCATTCATCTCAATCTTGGCTTTTCTTATATCCAAATTTTTGGCAGAGGATTTGTCTTTTATATCGGGCTCGACAGCAAGAGTGTCTAGCGCAGACTTAATCATGCCGTAGTGACGAGCCATGAAGTTATAAAAATAAGTAATGTCAAAAGCCGCCAGAGAAATACTTGGGAACAATGTATTGGCAAAGATAAACTCGCCGGTTGTTATATCGCCTTGTTCTAAAAGCCACAAAGAAAGAAACGCAAAACACAAAAGCGCGATGATGATAGTCAAATTCTGAGAGCAGTGGAATCTGAAATGCGACATTTGATTGTTTACATCTGCAGCGCGAAGTTTTTTTAGATATTTTGACAGGTTCTGCTTTTCAAACTTATAATTAGCATAGCTTTTGACTTCGCTGTAATTAGAAAGGCTGTCAACTATTACGCCGCTGGTTTTGCTCTGGATGGTGGCGAATTCTTTGGAATATTTTACGCGGTTTTTGCCAAACTGGTAGCCCATGAAGAGAAGAATCATTACCCAGCCCATAATACACAAGAACAAATAAACACTTAAAGCCGATAATAAAATTATGGTTACAATCAGCGTGAATAACACACTGAAAACCTGAAAATATGATGACAATATATTCTCAACACTTTGAGAAAGTTGATTGAGCTTGTTGGCAATATTGCCTGACATTTCTTTGTTAAAGAAAGCAATGGAATGTTTGTTTACATAATCAAAAACATCTCTGACAATCATGACATAGCTTTTGGGGAGTGTTCTGGTGTTGATAAACACAGAGCCCTCAAAGGCTAACACCTTAACAAGACCCCATAGGGATGCCATTATGATAAGATAAGTGGCGTCATCCCAATAATGCAGGCTGCCGATTTTGCCTGATATGGTGTCAAAAAGCTTGGCTGTGTAGTAGATAACAAGCCTGCCACCCAAGGTGCTGAAGAAGATGAGCGTTATAGTTACAAGGAAAAAGGTCTTGAACTGTTTGATGTAGTGCCAGATGAATCTCAGCGGGGTTTTTTCCATGTTTTTGCGCCTGTCGTTAACCTTAAATTGACTATTGGCTAATAGTGTACTATTATATGTTTAATTTAGGTTTAACGAAGGGAAAACTATGGAAACACAATACTATACCCTGATTGAAAAACAGGATTTTTATGAGATAATTGAAAACAAGTTCGGCGAGTTGGCAATCTTTATTGACTCTCGTGACGGAGCGCCTGCTAATCCTGTTCTTGAATTTGACGGCAAAAAAACCGCTTTGCTTAAAAGAGATGGTCGTTTGGCCGTTGTTTTAGAAGATATTCACGAGGATACTAAAGGCCCATTGGCAGAAGCAGAGTTTGTTTTAATCGTTGAATTAAACGGTAAGATGGTGGAAAGAACCTATGGCGTGCCTGTAGAAAACGTTGAAGAAATTGTTCTTGAGGGTAGACAAACCCGTGCCGATGAATGGGTCAAAGCAAAAAGTAAAGATGAGCTTATTAAGGCTTTTGGCGCCGTTAAGGTTTGGACAAGCGGTAAATAATCAGAAATCGAGGAAGTAAAAAAATGATAGGTTTAGTGTTGGTTACACACGGGAATTTGGCGCTTGAATTTATATCTGCAATGCAGCATGTAGTCGGCAAACAAGACCAGATTGAGGCGGTTTGCATCGGCCCTGAAGATGATGTTGAAATGCGCAGAAAAGAGATTTTGAAAAAAGTAGAGAGTACTGATAAAGGACATGGTGTGATTGTGCTTACAGACATGTTCGGAGGTACTCCTTCTAATTTGGCAATCTCTATTATGGACAGAGCAAATGTTGAGATTTTGGCCGGTATGAACCTGCCAATGCTTATTAAGCTGGCGTCTCTTCGTAAAGAAAAGCCTCTGAAAGAAGCCACTTTGGCTGCAGAAGAAGCAGGCAAAAAATATATTAATATTGCATCTAAATTGTTGGGAAGCTAATCATGACTGAGATTGTTGAAGTACTGGAAATTACAAATAAAAAAGGGCTTCACGCTCGTGCTGCAGCCGCTTTTTTTAAGACGCTAGAACCTTTTTATGTTTAATGTAACGTAGAAAGAATCGGCCAATGTGTGGGCGGTTGCTCTATCATGGGGTTGATGATGTTGGCAGCATCTAAAGGAACTACTATTGAAGTTAAAATGTCTGGCAAAGATGCTAAAAAAGCTATGGAAGCTATCAAAACTTTAGTTAAAAATAAATTTAACGAGGAATAGGCCGGCATGGGCTGCTGCTGTTGTGTGATTGCAACAAAAAGCTACTACTGACCAAAATGGGTTTGACTGTCTTGAGAGGCAGAGAATAATAGCAGTAATTGGAGTTAAGAGTGAAGGTCAAGGCGCCTAGAAATAAGACCATAGAATTAAGCCCTAAAGAGATTAATTCTTTGGCAAGGCAGTCTTGCAAGCTTTTGACCAAAGTAAGCCTCGACTTCATGCTTAATAAGATAATTCATCAAGATGCACTAAATGCCATTGATTGTATTCCCGCTGATTCCATTGATTTAATGATTGTTGATCCTCCGTATAATCTGACCAAGATATTCGGCTCTAAAACATTTAAAGAAATGGATATGGACGAATATAAAAAATGGTTTGATAAATGGCTTAAAAAAACCGTTAGAATCCTGAAAGAAGGCGCAAGCATATATATCTGCTCAGACTGGAAAACGTCTATTGTGATTCCTGAAATTGCGAGCAAATACTTTTCTTTGCAGAACCGTATAACATGGGAGAGAGAAAAAGGCAGAGGCTCGAGCAATAACTGGAAAAACTGCATTGAAGATATATGGTTTCTGACTAAAGGGAAGAATCATAAATTTAATCTTGATGCTGTTAAAATTCAGCGCCCGGTTATCGCGCCATATAGAGATGAGAAAGGAAACCCAAAAGACTGGGAAGAAAAAGAAGGCGGAAAGACACGCTTTACTCACCCGTCGAATGTGTGGACAGACATATCTATACCTTTTTGGTCAATGCCTGAGAACACTAACCACCCTACCCAAAAGCCAGAAAAGCTTATTGCCAAACTGGTGCTGGCATCAAGTGATGAGGGGGATGTTGTTTTTGACCCGTTTGTGGGATCAGGAACGACGGCCGTAGTTGCAAAAAAACTAGGGCGTAATTTTATTGGAATCGAGAGAGAGAAAGAATATGTTGCTCTTTCAATAAGGCGCCTAGAAATGGCCGAGAAAGATAAATCTATACAGGGATTTGAAGACGGAATATTTAAGTCTAGAATCGGGATGAGCTAAAAATATAAAGGAGTTTATTATGAAAAAATTGGTTTTGATTTTGGGTATGGTTTTCTTTGCAAAAGCTGCTGCTGCGCAAAGTGCCGCAGACATTAAAAAGATTGAGGACTATCTGAACAATATGCAATCAATTGAGGCTTCTTTTGTGCAAAGCGCCAGTAACGGAGCTGCATCTGAAGGCAAGATATATATCCAAAAGCCAAATAAACTCAGAATGGAATATGCGTCTCCTGTTGATGTACTGATTATTGGTGATGGAGATTTTATTGTATATAATGACAAAGAGTTAGACCAAGTTACGCATATTGATTATGACGATATTCCAGCGACCATTATCTTAGGCGATAAGATTAAGATTGATGGAAAAACTTTAAAGGCTACAGATTTCTACAAAGATGCCGGAACAACAACTATTACTGTTGAGCAGGTAAAGAAATCTGACATCGGGCCGATTACACTTATTTTTTCTAATGACCCATTTGAGCTAAAACAGTGGAAGATTGTTGACCCACAATCTGTTGAGATTACGGTTTCTCTTTATGATATAACTAATAACGGTTCTTTAGATAAAAACTTGTTTAAGTTTAAGAAGAAATCAGGCCCGGGATATAAAGGCAAATAAGCAGACATGAAACTAATCACATGGAATGTTAATTCTATTCGAATCCGTATGGAGCTGATTGAAAAATTGGTTGCGTTGGAAAGCCCTGATGTGCTTTGTCTGCAAGAGGTTAAGGCTAAGGAAGAAGATTTTCCTTTTGATGAAGTAAAAGCTATCGGCTTTGAATATGTTGCTCTCAATTCTATGGCAGGATATAATGGGGTGGCTATTTTATCAAAACTGCCGCTTAGTGATATCAAAAAATTTGACTGGGTCGGCAAAAAAGATGCTCGGCATATTAAAGCAAACATCGGCGATGTAGAGATTCATAACATTTATATTCCGGCTGGAGGAGATGTTCCCGATGCATTGGAGAACTTGTCCTTTGCGCATAAGCTTACCTTTATGGATGACATATCTGAGGCTTGGGAAAAAGACCAAAGCATGCATCAGAAAAAGGTTATAATTTGCGGAGACTTCAATGTTGCGCCGTTAGAAAACGACGTGTGGGGGCATAAAGAAATGCTTAAAACAATATCGCATACCCCTATTGAGGTAGAGAGAATTACAAGGCTTTATAAGTCTCTAAACTTTGTTGATGTGATGAGAAAACTTTACCCCGAACCGCAAAAGGTTTATTCATGGTGGAGCTACAGAAACCCTAATTGGCAAACAAACGACAAAGGACGAAGGCTTGACCATATTTGGGCAACGCCAAATGTCGCAGACAAGTTTGTAAGCGGTAAATTTATGAAAGAAGCCCGCAGTTGGGAAAGGCCTTCTGACCATGTGCCCGTTGTGGCAGAGATTAAACTATAAGCCTATATCCGCCATCAGTGGTCTCTATTATCTGAGCATTATTCCCCTTCTCTACTTTTTGACGGAGACGATAGATGTGGGTCTCTATAGTGTGGGTGCTGGCATCTTTGCTATAACCCCAGACATCTTCAAGAAGGTTGTTTTTAGAGACTATTTTGCTCTTGTTCTTATGAAGATATTTTAAGATTGATACTTCTCGCTCAGTAAGTTTTATGAGCTCATTGTTAGAGAGATTTACAATCTCTTTAGTATTAGGGCGGAGCTCATAATTGTTGAAAGTAAGGTAGCCACCGCTCGTGTTTTCAAAACGACGGATGATTGATTCCAAATCATTGAACAAATCAATTAACGCAAATGGTTTTGATATGGAATGAAAATTGCCTTTTTCAATCTCTTTAGACGTTAAAAGAATGTTGGGAAGCTTGGGAAAGTCTTTAAGGCGTTTGGTGTCTTCGTCGACTATGACCATATCAGCCGGAGCATTACAATCAGTTACAATACTAAAGCCCTCGATATGTTCTGCAATTTGCTCTGAAACATCTTCTATGAAATCTTGGTTTTCTGAAATAAGCAGAATCGTCTTCATATAAATTCTCCTAGAAAGAAAGGCCTATTCCGGTCATTACAATATAGCCTTTGTTGCTTTTTTTAGGGTCGTTATCCTCTCCCTGATAATCAACATGTGCCGCGCCTAAGTATATGTCTGCCCATTTGTTGAGCTGATATTTATTAGAGAAGGTAACAATCTTGTCTTCATTATCCGTATTTTTGGCCTTAGAATTAAGATAAGTCAGGCTGCTGGAGAATGGGCCGATTTCATATTCTACGCCCACATTCCAAGCGTAGCCTTCGCGATAGTTATCAGATAAATCAGACGCTATGGGGTCTTTATTGCCGTCAATATAAGCTTTTCGGTAGCCGGAAGAAATGCTCCAATTGCCGCGCTTTAATTTGAGGCTGGCAGAATATTCTTTGTCATCATCACGGAAGTTTGCATAAGACAATGATGAATAGGCATCAAAATAACCGAGGTCAAGTTCGTTATAAGCAGAAACAACATAGCCGTCATTGTCGCTATAGCTAAGGTGCTTGTTAGCAAGCCCACGGCGGTTGTTGATGTTGTTGATGTAGCTAACGCCAAAATAGGTGTCATAAAAAGCAGGGCTAATATAGGTCACCTTAGGGGCAACACCATCAGTGTTGATTGAGGTAGAATTAAGGGTTTTATAGTGGACACGGTTTTCTTTGCGGTTCCAGTTGCGGTTGGTTAAAAAGTTTGTAGGGTGGAGAATGTTTTTTGGCCCCTGATGAAACTGGTCTGCAACGTTATAGGTCTCGCCTAGGAGAACTCGCCCGTAGGCTGTGTTGGCAATGCCATAAACCTCTTTACCCCAGCTGCCGTTGTTAAGCGTTCTGGTGCTGCGGTTAAAGTTCTTCATAACATCAAGATATAAGCCAAAGCTGGTTTCGTCATCAAGCTCATATTCGGCAGAGAAGTTAAGCTCTGCATAAGCAAATGATTTATAATCATTACTATTGCGGGAGTATCTTTCTGCGGTGTCGATGTAGCCGTAGTTGGCTCTAAACTCGCCGCCTATGTCATAGGTTATTTCAGAAGCATGGGTGGTTAGCGGTATTAAGGCTGCCGCAATTAAAGCCAATAGTTTTTTTAGCATTTTTGTTCCCTTTTTTTATGCTTTATAGTTTAAGTAGATATTGGCTTGAGTCAACCACATTTTCAAAAAAACCGATTAGCTTGAACTAACCGGTTTTTTTGTGACGTGTGTTTTTTAGATATCCAGATTAACAACGTTAAGAGCGTTTTCCTGAATAAATTCTTTTCGGGGTTCAACGACCTCTCCCATTAAGGTAGAGAACACTTCATCTGCCTCGTCGGCGTGGTCAATCTTAACCTGTAGCAGAGAGCGAGCCTCTGGGTCTAGGGTTGTTTCCCAAAGTTGTTCAGGGTTCATCTCGCCAAGACCTTTATAGCGGCTTACGGCGATACCCTTTTTGCCGGCAGCCATAATAGCGTCTACCAAGGCGGCTGGGCCGGCGATTTTCTTCTCTAGGCCGTTTTTAGCAACAAGCTTTGATGGAGAAATGAAGTTGTCTACCAAGAATGTTTTCATGTAATTAAGCATTTTGGCCTCGACGCTTTCCAACAAAGCGCAGCTTAGAGAGTGTCTTTCCTCAACAGAACGAAGGGTTCTTGAGAAGGTTATAGAGCCGTCTTCTTCAAACCAAGCTTTCCAGCCTTTGTCATATTCTGCTTCTAAAGCATCTAAAATTGTGACTAGCTTATCAAGCTCTGCCTGAGGCTTTTTGCTGAGCATCTCAAGATCAAACATGCCGTTAATAGCCATTTGCTCGATGATTTTTTCAGGAGCTTTCTTGCCCAGATTAGCAATAAGGCCACGGGCTTTTCTAGAATTTTCTACCAGAGCAATCAGGTCATTAGAGCCGATTTGCTCGCCATTTTGCTTCATCAAAACAGCTTCATCACTACCGCCGCGAATGAGGTAGTTCTCCATCTCTCGGTCATCTTTAAGATAAATGATAGAATTGCCGCGTTTTGCCTTATATAAAGGAGGCTGAGCAATATAGATATAGCCTTTCTCAACAACCTCTGGCATTTGACGATAGAAGAATGTAAGCAACAGGGTTCTGATGTGGCTTCCGTCAACGTCCGCATCGGTCATGATTACAATCTTGTGGTAACGACATTTTTCGATGTTAAAATCATCGCGGCCGATACCTGTGCCAAGAGCCGTAACAAGAGTTCCAATCTCGGCAGAGTTAAGCATTTTATCAAAACGAGCACGCTCGACGTTCAAAATTTTTCCGCGAAGAGGAAGAATCGCCTGATTTTTACGGTCACGACCTTGTTTTGCAGAACCGCCCGCTGAGTCTCCCTCAACGATGAACAGTTCAGAAAGTGCAGGGTCTTTCTCTTGACAGTCTGCAAGCTTGCCGGGCAGAGAGGCAATATCTAACACGCCTTTACGACGAGTTAGCTCGCGGGCTTTACGGGCAGCTTCACGAGCAGTGGCAGCCTCTACAATCTTGCCAACAATAATCTTGGCCTCAGTAGGGTGTTCCTCAAGCCATTCTGTAAGTTTGTCTGCAACAACACTCTCAACAACAGGGCGGACCTCTGAAGAAACGAGCTTGTCTTTAGTCTGAGAAGAAAACTTAGGGTCAGGAACTTTAACAGAAAGCACACAAGACAATCCTTCGCGCATATCCTCGCCGGTAAGAACAGTCTTTTCTTTCTTGAGCATGTTGTGCTCGGCAATGTAGTTGTTTAAGCTTCTGGTTAAAGCACCACGGAAGCCTGCCAAGTGAGTGCCGCCGTCTTTTTGTGGAATGTTGTTAGTGAAGCAGAGCATGCTTTCATTATAAGCATTAGTCCACTGCATGGCGACATCTATTGACATATCATCTTTCTCTCCATCGAAAGCGATGATTTCTTCATGAAGAGGTGTTTTGGCTTTGTTAATGTGATTGATGAATGCTCTTAAGCCGCCTTCGTAATGAAAAATCATTTCACGAGTTTCTGATGTGCGGTTATCAACAAGTTTTAAGTAAACACCTGAGTTTAAGAAAGCTTTCTCACGCATGTTGCGCTCAATGGTCTCAAAAACATATTCTGTATTGGTAAAAGTTTGCGGGCTGGCTAAGAAGGTTACTTCTGTGCCGTGTTTGTCTCCGGCATCGCCGATGACTTTTAGGTGTTCAACAACGTTACCGTCAGCAAAAGTCACTAAATGCTCTTTGCCCTCACGCCAGATGCGCAACTTTAACCATGTTGAAAGGGCATTAACCACAGACACACCCACGCCGTGCAAACCACCAGAGACTTTATATGAGTTGTTGTCAAACTTACCGCCAGCGTGAAGCTGTGTCATGATAACCTCGGCAGCTGAAACGCCTTCTTCTTTGTGCATGCCTACAGGAATGCCGCGACCGTTGTCTCTGACTGTTACAGAGCCATCTTCGTTTAAGACAACCTCAGTTTTATCACAATAGCCGGCCAAGGCTTCGTCAATTGCATTGTCCAAAACCTCATAAATCATGTGGTGGAGGCCTGTTCCGTCATCGGTGTCCCCAATATACATTCCGGGGCGTTTGCGTACAGCGTCCAGACCTTTTAAAACCTTGATGGAATCTGCGCCATATTCATTCTTTTTTACATCTTCACTCATGTGTCTCTATACCTTATTTTTCTAATGTTTTAAGCTCTCAAGAGTATATAACAAAAGCAAATAAAACAAAAGCAAATTGTTTGGATTTTTGAGCTTTTTCAACAAGATTTTTGCACTACAAAAACAATGGGTTAACCCCGTATTGAGATTAAAATTGACAAAAAGAATCGAAAATGGTAGTTTTAGGCATCTTTTTATTATGAATTTTCTATTTTTTTAACATCAAAATATGCACATATGAAACGAATTAAAGACTATGAAGAGCTGGTGTCTGTATTAAAAGACTCAGGTAAAAAATTGGTGTCATGGGGCGGGCGTGGCAGCCTTTATGAGAGTAACGTTAACATTAGTGAACGAGTTAGCTTGCTGAGTAGGCTTAAAAGCGAGGGAATCGCTACGGTGTTGATATCAAACAGCCCTGAAACGGCTTTTGACATTAAGCATCGCTTCAAAACCATGGGGTATGATGGGCTTCTGAACGGATTTTATACATCTGGCATGTTGGCCGTCAGAGATATCTACCAACATTATGACAGGCCGAAAGAGTCGACCCCATACTTTGTTATCGGAGATGTTCAAAAAGAAACTGTTTTTGAAGCCAGTTCCAAGTTTCATCGGATAAACAAACCGGAGGATGCAATTATTGCAATTGCCGGGGACCTGAACGAAACAAGAGGTGGCTTTAGGTCTCCTGCATATACGGCAGACCCTTTCCTTGATGACATCAAGGAGTGTGTGCACCAGAGAGTACATTTTTGGAATATCATGCCAGAGAGGCATTATTCCAGCTCAAAATGGGGCACCGTAATATCCTCAGGCAGTATTGCTAAAGAGTTTGAGAGACTTGGAGGCGATGTTATTTCTGTAGGCAAGCCTGAGAAATATATTTTTGAATGGGCTTATGGCGATTGGGACATATGCTCCAAGGAAGAAATCATCCACCTTGGAGATGACGCAGTAATAGACGTCGCAGGGGCAGGAAATGTTGGTGTTGACACCGTTTTGCTAACCTCAGGCTTTACAGCTTGTTGGATGGCTGAAGGTTTGGAACACTATCTGAAGAACGGAGGCATAGCGCCGACGTATATCTTTTAATTTTAGGAAGAGTTGTTTGCAGATAAACGCAAACAACTCTTTCGTCATTTTAAATGCCCTGCCGGAAGAAGTTTATGATTTCTTTGATGGCCTGCTCAGCAGTGCCATGTTGCCAAAAAGTATGAGCCGCATTTGGTACTTCTACAAAACGAGTTTTGGGAGTCATGTGAAATTTATAAGGTAAAGCAATTACGGTATCACCAGCCTTGATAAATAAAGTTTCGACTTTCAGTTTGTCAACTGCAGATATTATGGACTGCGATGTTACGGACATAAACTCGTCTACCAAAGGGCCAACAGCATAAGTCAGTCCATCTTCCCAATCTATGTAATGTTTGCCGTCGAGATTGGTTTTGTAGTAATCAGTCATACGCTCACGGGCTTTGTCATTATCAAAGCCGCTAGAAGGGTCAACCAAGGCCTGTTTAGACAATTTATCAGTGTTTGCAAACAACAGCATACGACCTGAAAGACTATGACCTGTGGCATAAACTTGCTCATATTTTTTTGAAAAGTGGTTGATTACATCTTCAATATCATCAATATGTCTTTGCGTGGTTATATTTGCTAAAGCTCGGGGCTGATGATTGTTTTTTTCTTCGCTTGAATAGGGGTGAGTTATAAAAACATCGTAGCCGTTTTTTATGAGTTCATCGCGAAACTTTAAAAACATATAATGTTGCGGCTGCCCTGTTAGGCCGGGGAATATTAGAACAATTTTTGAATTGTTTGCAAAGGAGGCAAGGCCTGATATCTTCATGCCATCGCGAGAGGAAAACTCATAATATTTATCTGATACTGGCATTAATGGGCCTCCGTCCAGTTCTGGCCAGAGCCTACTTCAACAGTAAGAGGAACGGCATAATCAACAACGTTTTCCATTTTATCTTTTATCATTTCGCTCAGCTTAGCGACCTCATCATCAGGACACTCAAAAACAAGCTCGTCATGCACCTGAAGCAACATTCTCGCCTTGTAGTTGCCGTCCTTGAGGGCCTTGAAAACCGCGTTCATTGCAAGCTTGATGACATCTGCTGCGCCGCCTTGCAAAGGGGCATTGATTGCGGCGCGCTCAGCAAAAGACGCCATTCTTTTGTTTTGGTCATTAATGCCGCCAACAGCAATTTTGCGACCCATGGGGGTTAAAACATAGCCATGTTTTCTGCCAAAATCGATGGTGCTTTCCATAAAGTTTTTAATCTCAGGCATTTGGGCAAAGTAGTTATCAATATACTGCTTAGCAACATCTGCACTGGTGTTGATGTTTTTTGCAAGGCCATATTGTGAGATACCATAGATGATGCCAAAGTTGATGGCTTTGGCGTCGCGCCTTTGATTGGATGTGACATCTTTTTCAGGCACGCCAAAAACCTTGGAAGCCGTGGCGGTATGAATGTCTACGCCGTTAGCAAAAGCCTCTTTAAGTGCCTTAACATCGGCGACATGAGCCATAAGCCTGAGCTCTACTTGAGAGTAGTCAGCAGAGACGATCTTGCTGCCCTGAGGCGCAACAAAACAGGTGCGAATCTTTTTGCCTTCCTCGCTTCTGATAGGAATGTTTTGCAGATTGGGGGTGGATGATGCAAGGCGGCCGGTGCTGGTCCCTATTTGATTGAAGGTGGTATGAACGCGAGAATTTTTATCAAGCAGATTAAGCAGGGAATCGGTATATGTTGATTTTAATTTAGCAAAAGCACGCCATTCTAAAATCTTGCGAGGGAGTTCGTGCTCTTCGGCCATTTTCTCCAACACGTCTGCGCCTGTTTGGAAGTTTCCGCCAGCGGTTTTTTTGCCTTTTAAATCAAGCTTGTTGTAAAGGATTTCTCCGATTTGTTTGGGAGAACCGAGGTTGAACTCCTCCCCTGCCATTTGAAAAATTTCAGTTTCTAAATCTTTTAGATTTTTCTCAAACTCGGTGCTTAATATTTTTAACTGCTTGGCATCGACAAGGATGCCATTTTCTTCCATCTCTTTCATAGAATAAATAAGCGGCTTGTCTATGCCGTCATAGATGAAAGATTTCTTCTCGGCGAGAATCCGTGGTTTTAATACGTTGTACAGGCGTAAAGTGATGTCGGCATCTTCGGCCGCGTAGTCCAAAGCCTTTTCAACATCTACTTCACTAAAAAGAATTTTGTTTTTGCCACTGCCGCAGACTTCTTCATACTTGATAGTTTTATAATCTAAGAAAATTTCAGCAAGCTCATCTAGACTGTGTCCATGCTCTATGCTGTCTAAATCATAAGACATTACAGAGGTGTCTTCTATAGGGAATATTTCTGCATCTGAGCCCAAGGCCTTAGCCATAAAGTGCATGTCAAATTTTGTGTTGTGACCGATTTTTAGAATCGACTTTGAGGTAAATGCCGGACGCA
>JAISFX010000040.1 GCA_031263385.1 Lactobacillus sp. | reverse complement strand
TAACTTCTTCATTGTTTACAGGGGCAAGGATTAACCCGCCAATAAGCTTGTCATCAAGGCTTTCAACACAACCGATATGCATGAAATTTGATTCCATTGAGCGGTGCGTATCTAAAAACTTCAAACCCAGAGGCTCCAGCAAGATTTTATAACGAAGCTCTACCAGCTCGTCATATCGGGAAGATCCAAAATTTATATCTATCATTTTCTTCATCATGCATCTCCTCTGTTTTTTATAGTGTCGTATTAAACATAATACTACATTTTTAAAATTTCCACAACATATCTATTGCTTAAAACTCAATTTTCATTTATCTATATGGAAAATATTGAATAAAGGTAAATAAATGACCAATAAAGTGGATTTAATAAGAAACTTCGCAATTATCGCCCATATAGACCACGGCAAATCTACCCTTGCCGATAGGATTATTGAGTTTACGGGCGGGTTAGAAAAAAGAGAGATGCAAGAGCAGATACTTGATTCTATGGATATTGAGCGCGAAAGAGGCATCACGATTAAAGCCCAGACGGTGCGTTTAAGTTATAACGCCAAAGACGGAAAGACATATCAGTTGAACCTTATGGATACACCAGGCCACGTTGACTTTTCTTATGAAGTATCTCGTTCTCTGGCATCTTGCGAAGGCTCTCTTTTGGTAGTTGATGCCACCCAAGGCGTAGAGGCTCAGACCCTTGCCAACGTTTATATGGCCATTGAAAACAACCACGAGATTATTCCGGTTCTAAACAAAATTGACCTTCCTTCAGCTGACCCTGAAAGAGTAAAACAGCAAATTGAGGACGTTATCGGGCTTGATACTGCTAATGCAATTGAAACATCTGGCAAGTCAGGCCTTGGCGTGCCCGATCTTTTAGAGGCTATTGTAAAAGATTTACCTGCACCAAAAGGCAACGAAGATGCCCCTCTAAAAGCTCTTCTGATTGACAGTTGGTATGATGCCTATTTGGGCGTAATCATCCTAATCCGTGTCAAAGATGGCGTTTTACGCAAGAAAACCCAAATCCGCATGATGAGCAACAACGCCACCTATCTGGTTGATAAGGTTGGTATTTTCACCCCAAAGATGAAAGATGTTGATGCCTTATACCCCGGAGAAATGGGCTTTATCACTGCCAGCATCAAAAGCGTTAGCGATTGCAGCGTGGGCGATACCATAACCGACAACAAAACCCCGGCTCTCGAGGCTTTGGCAGGGTTCAAACCTTCTGTCCCTGTGGTTTTCTGCTCAATCTTTCCTGTTGACAGCAGCGAATATGAAACATTAAAGGATGCTCTAGCTAAATTAAAGCTAAATGATGCCAGTATTGATTATCAAAACGAGAACTCTGCTGCTCTGGGCTTGGGCTTCAGATGTGGCTTCCTTGGCCTTTTACATATGGAAATCATCCAAGAAAGGCTTGGCCGCGAGTTTGACCTTGACTTAATCACCACCGCACCAAGCGTTGCTTATAAAATTCACCTCAGCAATGGCGATGTCTTAGACCTTCATAACCCGGCTGACATGCCAGACCCATCACGCATTGCATTTATTGAAGAACCTATGGTAAAAGCCACTATTTTGGTTCCTGATACATATCTTGGAGCCGTCTTAAAGCTTTGCAATGAGCGCCGAGGCAATCAGATAGAGCTTACCTATGCCGGCAACCGCGCTATGGTAGTATATGAAATCCCGCTAAATGAGATTGTTTTTGACTTTTATGACCGCCTCAAATCTATCACCAGCGGCTATGCCAGCTTTGACTACGAGATTACTGAATACAAGGAATCAGACTTGGTTAAAGTACAGATTCTTATCAACGAAGAAGCTGTTGATGCTTTGGCCTTTTTGTGCCACAAAACACAAGCTGAAACCCGCGGCAGACAAATCTGCGAAAGGCTAAAAGACTTAATCCCTCGTCACCTGTTCAAAATACCGATACAGGCGGCTATTGGCGGCCGTGTGATTGCCCGCGAGACTATCTCTGCCATGCGTAAAGATGTAACTGCCAAATGTTATGGCGGCGATGCAACACGTAAAAGAAAACTTCTTGATAAGCAGAAAAAAGGCAAGCTGAGAATGCGCCAGTTCGGCAAGGTAGAAGTGCCACAGTCTGCATTTATTGAAGCACTGCGCATCGGCGACCAATAAACAAAGAAACCGAAAACTCGGATAATGAGGCGGTTATCTAATCTAAAAACTCGGATAATGAGGCCATTATATAACCTAAAAACTCGGATAATGAGTCAAATAATAAGAAACGAGAAAAGTTGCGAAGCGGAGTGTAGATAAGCTACATGACCGAGCCACTTTTTGCAGTTTCTGTATTAGTTGACCATTATACGAGTTTTTATCTTTTTATGTTGTAAATTGTCCTCTTAGGCCTATTAGCTAGAACCCTCTGAACATAGCGTCCTTGGTATAGATGAATACCCATGGCATTGCCGACCTCTATGGGCTCTTGATTGTCTACACGACAGATGATTATTCTTTCTTTCTCGTCTGCACTCATATTGTTAAATACGCCATCATCTCTAATAACATCAATAAAGCTGTTGTTCCAAATAACTTTGATGAAATCTACCTTAAAATGCTCTTTGTTAAGATACTTCAACTTGTCTGGCGTAATTGCATCAATACATAGCTTATAGCCGCGATACTGGGCAAAAGTACGCGCCAGAATAAATGCCTTAACATCGCTAAAGATGTCAACTAATTGCAATTCTAGAACTATTGAAGACTTCATTGAAGGGCTCAAATTTTCATCAAACGCCAAAAACTCGTCAGATAATATTGTCGCCACATTAAGATTAAGGCTAAAGCTGCC
>JAISFX010000005.1 GCA_031263385.1 Lactobacillus sp. | reverse complement strand
CAGAGTTAAAGACAATTCTCTCGCCGTCGGGAGAATAGCTGGGGGATGTGTCAATAGCGCTGGTTTTGGTGAGCTGTTTGCTTTTTTTGGTTGCCAAATCAAGCTCGTATATATTGCTTCTGCCATTGTCAGCATAGCTCATAACAACTTTTCGGCTGTCGGGAGAAAATCTTGGGGCAAAAGTCATGCCGGGGAAGTGGCCTAAAAGCTCTTGGTTGCCGGTCTCAATGTCTAAGATATAAACACGAGGGGTGTTGTTATAATAAGACATATAAGTGATTTTTTGCAGGTTCGGAGAGAACCTTGGGGTTAAGGCAATATATGCGCCAGAGGTTAGGTATTTGTGGTTTTCTCCGTCTTGGTCCATGATGGAAAGTCTTTTGACGCGTTTGGTTGCCGGACCTGATTCTGATATATAGACAATGCGGGTGTCAAAATAGCCTTTCTCACCTGTTAGGCGCTCATAAATGGCATCGGAGATTACGTGAGCGACACGGCGCCAGTTGTCTTTGGTGGTTATAAAAGACTGTCCTTTGAGTTGTTCTTCAGCAAAGATATCCCACAGGCGAAACTCTACTTTGAGGTTGTTTTCATCAATCTCAGAAATTGATGCTTGTACCAAAGCATGGGTGTTAATAGCTTTCCAGTCAACAAAGGTAGGGCGGTCATTGATAGACTTAATATCTTCAATATAGCTTTTGGAGTTTAATATTCTGAACAGGCCGGAACGTTCAAGGTCTGCTATAACAACGCCCCTGATTTTGGAGCCTTGTTGCGAGGCGTTTGAGCTGTCACTGTTCATCTCAGGAAAAGCTATAGGCATAGGGTCACGCATGGCGCCGGTCACGTCGATATGAAGCTCTGCTTTAACCGGAGAAACAAAAAGGCATGCGAAAATAAAGATTAAATGTCTCAGCTTCATGATTTTATCCATTGCTAAAAAAGTTGATTTGGGGTAGATGTTATCAGTATGTTATTAAAATTAGATGAAAAAAGAAAGCTATGTTTGAAAATATTAACGACTTTAAATCGGCATTGAAGAAGAATACAGCAATTATGGGGTTTGACTATGGCTCAAAACGTTTGGGTGTGGCGGTCTCTGATTTGTTGCGGATGATTGGTTCTTCGTACAAAACGATTAATCGTACAAACATGAAAGCAGACATTGCCGAGATTAAAAAGATTGTTGAAGAAAAAGAAATCGGCGGAATAGTTTATGGGTTACCATTACAGATGAATGGCGAAGAAGGCGATGTTGCTAAAGAAGTTCGCAAATTTGCTGACGAAGTTGCTAAGCATGTTAATCTTCCGTTTTTCTTTTGGGATGAAAGACTGTCATCTTCGGCAATGGAGAGATTCTTGATTAAAGAAGTTGATATGAATCGCAAACGCCGTAAAGAGGTTTTGGATAGCTCGGCAGCGTCATTCATACTACAAGGATTTTTAGATGCCTTGGGGCATGCATCATAGTTTTTAGATATTGTTATATTCATAAGCGACCGATTTTAGGGTTCTTAAAAACTTATCTTCCTTCATAAAACTAAAATCATCAGGCAGGACATTGTCAACCAAGTGTAAGATGTCTGCTTGGGTTTGAACGTATTCGGGCAGAAATCTGCGGCAGAAAGCATAAGAAGAAGCTTCAACATTCTCGGTACTGTAGCCGATTATGGCAAGGAGTTCTGCAATGTTGCGGGAATTTATTTTATCAGCATTTTTAAGGTTATACCATAAGCCGATATCAGAATCGGCAAGTTGAGCCCAAGGGAAAAAGTGACCGGGGTCAGCCTTGCGTGCAGGAGCAAGGTCTGAGTGGCCGATGATGTTTTCTGGTCGGATGTTATAACGGTCAATAATCTCGCGGCATAAATCAATCAAGACCTGTATCTGTTTTTGAGGGAAGGCAGATTGCCCTAAAGTTTTATGGCATACTTCAATGCCAATGGAGCGAGAGTTGAGGTCATCTGAAATGCCACGCCAGAATCCGCTGCCGGCGTGGAAAGCGCGGTTTTCTTCTTTGACCAATCGAGTTGTCTCGGCATTAAAGTCTATTATGTAATGAGAACTTACACCACATTCATTGAAGATTTTGATGTTTTCTTCTGTGCCATATGCGCTGCAGTGTAAAACTAAAAGAGAAATAGGGAATTTTCTTTCGCTGTAATTCTCAAGCAGATGTTCTTTCATTTTTTATCCTTTAATATTGCGACTTTTCATAATCGATTGGTAAGCATTGTTTATTTTTGCCATGCGCAGGCCTGCGGCGTGAATCGCATCGACACTGCCACCTGCAGCCTGAACTTTATCTGGGTGGTGCAGTGTAATCAGCTCTTTCCATTTTTGTTTTATTTCTTCATTAGAAGCACCTGCGGCAATACCTAAAATTTGATAACTGTCTCTGCTGTCATCAAGGAAGAATCGGCAGCGTATCATCTCAAAGTTGCCTTTGGGAAGGTCTATGATGATGGATACTTTTTCAAGAAGGGCAATGCTCTTGTCAATGGGTTCGCCATCGGCAGAGGCTATTTTGAAAAGGTTTTCTATGATGTTTTCTTTTAGCTCTAGTATGTCTTCGGTAATGAGTTTTAACTGATAGGCATAGCGGTCTACAGACTCGCGGCTTTTGCCGGCATTGTAAAAGATGTCTGCCAGATAGGCGTTTTTATCTTTTTCAATATTAAAAAGTTTGTTGAAGGTGTTAACCTCGTTCTCGCTAATTTTGCCGGTGCTTTTACAAATTTTTGCAGAGATAGATGCCATGGCTGTTATGAATGCGCGGTGGCGGGCTTCTTTAGAGGTGAGAGCCAACTTTAAAGGGTTTATTTTGCGCCAGTATTTTATGATTGTTTTATTTTTGAGGCCTCTTTCAAGGGTGTAAGAATCGATGAAATAGCCAATGATTATACCCGCGAAGATAAGGGTTTTGCTGTGTAGTGAGAAGCCTATTATCGCCCCTAAAATCTTTATGAGGTTTCTGTCCCAAAAAATATCAAACCAGCGTCTGAAACGGTTGTAATATTTATTATTGAAAGGTAGTTCTAAAATATCTAACACAGCATATCCTTTGTATGGGATAATCAGTCGGAGGTTGTCATCTAGACGGCTAAACCAGTTTTTGATGGCTTGGTTTAAGATGCTTTTATCTATTAATATATGCCCAAGAAACATGCCCCACATAAAGCCATCTGCACCCCAAAGACAGAGGCCGATTAGTGATAGTATTATTTTTCCCATTGGGCTCATGGTTATAACCTTATTACTGCATATTGCACGGGAACACCTTCGCAATATTTTTGGTGACAGTTGCGGCGATAGCTGTGGCGATCAGAAGATGTGTAGGTGTCTATTCCAGAACGAGAGATGTTGGTGATGCCATATCTTGTGAGTTTGTCATACACGAATTGCTCAATGTCGAAGAGGTAATGTTCGGCATCTTTCTTCTCAAAATATTTAGAGAAGGAGGGGTCTTTTTCGACGAACAAGTTGTACATGTCTTGTCTGGTTTCAAAGTTAGGCTTTTGCAAACAAGGGCCGATTGCAGCAGCAATGTTGTCTTTTGAGGCGCCGTTTTCTATCATTAAATCGAGAGTGTTTTCGATAACGCCGTTTAAAGCTCCGCGCCAGCCGCCATGGCTTGCACCGATGACACCATTTTTATAGTCAGCATAAAGAAGGGGCACGCAGTCTGCGGTTCTGACAGAGATTAAGAGGTTTGGGTTTTTGGTAACAGAGCCGTCGGCTACGATTTCTTTGAAAGTTGGGGCATCAACATAAACGGCTTTGTCGGTATGAAATTTTTGCTCTAGGGCTACGAGGTTGGCAGGAGAGCCATTAGAAAATGCCTCGTCTTTATCATAAAAACAATGTTTGTCTTTGGGAAGGTTTGGAGCAAAATAATTCATGTTATTTAACCTTCTCAATAATTGTTTTTGATATGGTAGGCTTAGTCTTTGCAATTTTAATGTTATCTAAAAGCTGTTTTGCGACGTTATTGTAATCTGCCTCGCTTTGTGCGTGTATCATGCAAAGCGGGGTGTCTTTTTCTATTTTATCGCCAACCTGACAGAAG
>JAISFX010000132.1 GCA_031263385.1 Lactobacillus sp. | reverse complement strand
TGGCATAAACGGGTGCAAAATAACCAGAATACGGTTTAAAACCCAAGATGCGGTTTTTCTGGTCTCAGTCTTAGCGGTCTCATCTTCGCCATAGAATATCGGCTTAGACATCTCGATATACCAATCACAGAATGTGCCCCAGATAAATTGATAAGCAGCATTGGCAGCTTCTGAAAAACGAAAACTGTCTAAGTTGTGTGTTACATCTTTTGTTGCCTGCTGTGCCTTGGCAATAATCCATTTGTTGATGGCTGATTTTGCATCGCCTTCATTAAAAGATGCATCGTATTTGCACTCATTCATCTCGCAAAAGCGCGAAGCATTCCACAATTTGGTTGCAAAGTTACGATACCCTTGGATACGGCTTTCAGACATATTGATATCGCGGCCTTGGGTTTCCATAGCGGCCATAAAGAAGCGAAGAGCGTCTGCCCCATACTGCTCAATAGTATCAATCGGGTCTGTAACGTTACCTTTAGATTTTGACATCTTCTGGCCTTTTTCATCCCTAACCAAGCCATGCATATAAACCTTCTTGAAAGGTACTTTCTTCATCTGGTACATGCTCATCATCATCATACGAGCAACCCAGAAGAAGATAATATCAAAACCGGGTACTAAAACAGATGTGGGGTAGAAAGTGTCAAGGTATTCTGATTCATCTGGCCAGCCTAGTGTTGAGAAAGCCCATAGCCCTGATGAAAACCAAGTATCCAAAACATCTGAATCGCGAGTTAGTTCAACATCCTTGCCATAATGCTTGTTGGCGGCTGCTTGTGCATCTTCTACATTTTCTTCACAAAAAGCTTTGCCGTCAGGACCATACCAAATTGGAATTTGATGACCCCACCAAAGCTGGCGAGAAATGCACCATGGTTGGATGTTTCTCATCCATTCGAAATAAGTTTTCTCGTAGTTGCGAGGAACAAATTCCATATCATTATTTTCAACAGCCTCAATTGCTTTAACAGCTAATTTAGGTGCATCAACAAACCACTGGTCTGTCAACAAAGGCTCAATTACAACATTAGAACGGTCGCCATAAGGAATAACCATCGGGTTGTCTTCAACCTTATCCATCAAGTCTAAATCTTCTAGTGCTTTTAATGTTTTTACACGAGCATCGTAAGTTGTCTCGTTAGGGTATGGGGTGTTTTCATTCAAAGTGCCGTCAAAGTTTAAGATATTTACCATAGGCAGGTCATGACGTTTGCCAACCTCAAAGTCGTTAAAGTCATGTGCCGGTGTTATCTTAACCGCGCCGGTTCCCTTCTCCGGGTCGGCATGTTCATCAGCAATAATCGGAATAATTTTATTGATTATAGGGATGATTGCATTTTTGCCGATGAGGTGTTTTAACTTTTCATTCTCAGGGCTTACGGCAACAGCGGTATCTCCAAACATGGTCTCTGGTCTGGTGGTGGCGATTTGGATGAAACGGCCGCTTTCGCCTTCAATCGGGTAGCGGTAGTAATACATCTTGCCAACGGTTTCTTTTTGAACAACTTCTAAATCAGAAACGGCTGTTTGGAACTTTGAGTCCCAGTTTACGAGACGTTTGTCTTTATAAATTAAACCATCCTTGTAGAGGTTTACAAATATTTTGCGCACGGCTCGAGACAAGCCTTCATCCATAGTAAAACGCTCTCTGGACCAGTCACAAGATGCTCCCAGACGACGCAGCTGCTGAGTTATTCTGCCTCCGGAATGTTCTTTCCACTCCCAAACTTTTTCGATAAATTTATCTCGTCCTAAATCATGACGGGTGACGCTTTGTTTGGCCAGTGCTCTTTCAACAACCATTTGTGTTGCAATGCCGGCGTGGTCTGTGCCAACTTGCCATAAAACATTTTTGCCAAGCATGCGGTTGTAGCGGATTAAGATATCCTGCAAGGTATTATCAAGGGCGTGACCCATGTGAAGGTAGCCAGTGACATTTGGTGGAGGGATAACTATGGAGAAAGCATCTTTGCCTTTATCCATATTGGGCTTAAAGTCTCCGCTTTGTTCCCAGTCTTTATAAATTCTTTCTTCAAAATCCTTCGGATTATAATTTTTATCTAACATTTTATTTCCTCATAAAAAAAGTCGTGGAGTTTATAGCACAGAATGAGCCACATTTCAAGAGAATATGCAGCCAATAGGAGGTCAGCAACCCTGTCGGGCTATTTGCCGACCTTTGCCATAACTCGTTCGACTTCTTTTTGAACCAGTTCAACAACTATATTTTTGAGATTTTTATCAAGCCAGACTTGAGTTTTTTCAGCAATTTCTTCTCTGGCAACGTCTTCTATAATTCTTCTTTGGCGGTCCTCTTCAAATATCTGAGAAAATTTATTTAAGATTTTTTCAGAAGCATCGTGGGTTAAAGTATCTGAATGGACAGGCTCTGAAACATATGTTTGCGGAGCAGGTTCTTTAACAGAAATATCTTCTTCAAGAACTATGGGGTCAGGTTCAAGCTCTGTAATTGGCTCAAGCTCTGGCATTGGTTCAAGAACAGGAGCTTCAGTGATAGCAGATTCATCTTCTGCCTCATAAATAGGCTCGGAGGTGGTATCAACTTTAATATCTCCAAACGAAGGCATAAGGGCTTCATCCATTCCCTCTTCTAACTCTTCAACTATGCTGTCATCTGGGATGCCTATGGTATCTTGCTCCATCTGAATTTGGAGCACTTCTTCCAAATCAGTTTCTTCAGCATCAACAATTTCATCTTGAATATTTTCTTCAACATATTCAGAAGATGAGGCAACCAAATCTATCTGAAGGTCATCTTCCAAACCACTTATCAAGGCATCATCCTCGCCTTCTGTTATAATGATTTCATCATGAGATGTTATTGGCGCAATAGGGGTTTCTTTGTTAGTATCATTTGCAGCAATAGGAGTTGATAAGATGTCATCATCAATATCAAGTTTGATATCATCAATTGATATATCAGCGCCACCGATTAAAGAATCTAAATCTGATATGGGGTCGATATCAATAACCTCAGCAGCCTCGACTATAGGGGCGTATTCAATGGGGGCTCTTTCTTCAACCATCATCTCTTTTGATAAATCAAAAACAGAATCTCCAAAGCTTAAATCTTCTATATCTTCTTCGGCCTGTTCTGAAATACTGTCGCCATCCGCCAATATATTGCGGATGGAGGACAATATTTCTTCCATGGATAATTCTTGCTGTGGATTATCTGCCATATTATAAATTCCCTATTCTTTATCGATATCAGTTGAGAACCATTTATCTCTGGTTTCTTTATAATGCTCTTTGGCGTTATAATATTCAACATTAAGTTTTAGGTCTTCTGCAGTAAGCTGACCCATTGAGAGTAATAGGCTCATTGCAGACACATAGTAGTTCCTTCTGGCGGTAACTTCTTCAACATTAGAGTTTAGAAGCTCTTGATAGGCGTCTAACACATCTAACACTGTTCTGTTGCCGAGGCTTTCTTCTTTTTGCACGCCGTCGAGGGCTATCTCATTAGCTTTTACTTGGTCTCTAATAGATTTGATTTTAGCCTCGTTAGAAATCATGCTTTCCCAAGAGCTGGTAAGCACTTCAACAGCAGACCTTTCTGCTACAAGAACCTGCTCATGAGCTTGCCATTTTTGGTATTTGCTCTGACGGATTTTGGCACGGTCAGAACCAGAATTGTATAGAGGAACTTTTAGGTTTAAGCTGGCTTCTAAGTTCTCATTATCTGTATATTTTGCATTCCAGTTGTCTATGTTGTTACGGCCACGAGAAGCGACAGCCTCTGCTGATACAGAAGGAAGCAATGCGCCAGTATTAACTGCAACATCATAGGTTTTAGAGTTAAGATAATCTTTAGCTTGTTTAATGTTATGGTTATTATAACTCATGACTTTCATTGCTTCTTCAAAGTCCTTTGGCAAGAAAGGCTTAACAACATCCGGCTCGGTTAAGGTTGCAGGAACTTTTTCTCCGACAACGCGCTCGTAGAATGCTTTAGAAACCTCTAGATTGCCCTCTGCACTAATTCTATCTGACTGAGCTTGAGAGTGACGCGCACGGCTTTGAGCTACGTCTGTACGAGTAACTTCACCAACATTAAAACGCTCGATGGTTTCATCAAGTCTTTTCTTCAAAAGTTTTTCGTTGTTTTTTTGAAGCTCAACAATTGCTGTATCTCTGAAAACATCGAGATATGCTGTTGCTGCAGTAAGCAAAATTTCTTGCTCTACATTGGCAAGATTGCTCTGCTCTGATCTGACTAAGCTGTCTGCAGATTTAACAGAGTTCATGGTCTGGAAGCCGCTAAACAAAGACTGAGAAAGGTTCGCCGAACCTGCAAAATTGCTTGAACGCTGGTCAGCACTTGGAGCATTTGAATGGTAGTTTTGCTCAGTTACTCCGCCTTGCAAATAGAGGTTAGGACGATAACCAGATTTAGCAATGGCTACGTTCTCATCAACAGCTCTAAGATACGCTCTCTGCGCCCTTAAGGTAGGGTTGGTCTGGTATGTTGTGCTTAATACATCAATAAGATCTTTTGCACTTGCACTAGTGCAAATCATTGTTGACAGTAGTAAAGCTGACAAAAAACTTTTTTTCATTTCATTAACCTCTTCATATATAAACTAGCTGCGATTATATTAATTTAAGCTACAGTTGGCAACATTTTTTGTTTTTAATCTACACTAAATGTGGTTAATTTAGTATGTATATTTTAAAAAAAAATATGCTTTAATATAATTAATTGTGCTATTGTTTGTAGTGATGATCGGCTATTAAAAATTAACCTTATCTCAAACAATTTTATATACTATTTTGTGAGAATAAGGATATTAACGAATCTGGTATTGAGGAGAGAAGTCTTGAAAAACAAGGGATCAGAGATAATTACAGAGATTGACAAAGCAAGGTTAAAACTTTCTATCGAACATTATATTAAATACTTTATCGGTAAAAGAACTTGCGAAGTAAACAAAGAAGAGCTTCTTAATGCTGTTGCGCTTGCAGTACGAGAGTTTGCAATGGATAAAATGTATGAGACCATTGCTCGTTACAATAAATGCGGCACAAAAAGAATCTACTATTTATCAGTTGAGTATCTGATTGGACGCTCTTTGGAAAACAACCTTCACAACCTGGGGCTTATTGAAGCAATAAAGGGGATAAGAATCGAAGGTTTGCCAAACTTCTCTATAGATGAATTTATTGACACAGAATATGACCCTGCTTTGGGTAACGGAGGCTTGGGAAGGCTTGCTGCATGTTATCTTGATTCTATGGCATCTTTAGGAATCCCCGGTTTTGGGTATGGTATCAACTACCACTTTGGTTTGTTTAAACAGAAATTTGAAAATGGGTATCAGGTTGAGAACGCTGACAGCTGGTTGGCAGAAGATTCTCCTTGGCAGTTCCCTCGTAACGATAGAAAAGTTGACGTGCCTATTTATGGCGAGGTTGAAGTTGTAAAAAATATTAACGGTGAAGATGATTTTGTATGGATTAACACTGACCATATTTATGGTATCCCTTACGACTTTCCGATTGTGGGATATAACGGAAAATCTGTTAACTACCTCAGACTTTTCTCTGCAAGAACCGATGATGAACTAGACATCAACGTGTTTAACGAGGGCGGATATATTGAAGCCGTTAAAGAGAAAATTGAAACAGAGACAATCTCTAAAGTTCTTTACCCTTCAGATGCATTAGAATCTGGAAAAGAGCTGCGCCTTAAACAGCAATACTTCTTTGTATCATGCGCGATACAAGATATTATTCGTAGATATTTGGAAAAAAGCAATGACTTTACAGGATTGCCTGATTTAGTTTGTATTCAGTTGAACGATACCCACCCTGCTATCGCCATCCCTGAGATGATGAGGCTGTTGATGGATGTTTATGGTCAAGACTGGGATACATCATGGGATATTGTTACAAGAACATTTGCCTATACAAACCACACGTTGCTTCCTGAGGCTTTGGAGACATGGTCTGCAAAACTTTTGGGTAAGCTTTTGCCAAGACACCTGCAGATTGTATATGAAATCAACAGAAGATTTATTGAAGAGGCAAAACAAAAATTTGGTGACAATTCTGAAAAGCTTCAGAGAATGTCTATTGTTTCAGGTGATGGGGACAGACAAATTATCCGTATGGCAAACTTGTCTATTGTCGGCTCATTTTCTATTAACGGCGTGGCAAAACTACACTCTGAGCTTATTAAATCTAATCTGGTGCCAGAATTTTATGAGATGTGGCCAGAGAAGTTTACTAACGTTACAAACGGCATTACTCCAAGACGTTGGTTGCTGCATGCAAACACTGCTTTGGCTGATCTTATATCTTCTAAAGTCGGCGAGAAATGGATTACCCATTTGGAAGATTTGAAAAAAGTCGAGAAATATGCCGAGAACAAAGAGTTTGTTAAGCAGTTTATGGACATTAAACGCAGAAACAAAAAACGTTTGGCAGAGAAAATCTTTAAGACATCTGGCTTTGTAGTTAACCCTGACAGCGTATTTATTGTTCATGCAAAGCGTATTCATGAATATAAACGTCAGTTGATGACTATTTTGCAAGTGATTGGTGAATATTTGGCGATTATTAAAGATAATTACAAGCCAAAAGTTGCCAAGACATATATATTTGCAGGAAAAGCCGCACCGTCTTATAACTTTGCAAAACTGATTATTAAGTTGATTAATAACGTGGCACAAGTTGTAAACAATGACCCGTTGGTTAATGACATGTTGAAGGTGGTATTTATTCCTGATTATAAAGTTTCTGTGGCAGAAAACCTTATCCCTGCGGCTGATATCTCTTTACAGACATCTACTGCCGGATTTGAGGCTTCTGGAACAGGAAATATGAAGTTTGCTCTTAACGGTGCATGCACTGTGGGTACATATGATGGAGCAAATATTGAAATCAGAGAAAGTGTTGGGGAAGAAAACTTCTATTTGTTCGGATTGCGCGAAGAAGAAATTCAGAAAATGCGTCCGCACTATAATCCTCGTGAAATTTATGAGAACTCAGATTACATAAAGAGAATCTTGAACTCTTTAAATTCTAACATGTTTTCTCAGCAAGATTATGTGTTGCTATTCAAGGTAATCTTTGAGGAGTTAATTAGCAGAGACTACTTCTTTGTATTGGCTGACTTAGAGGCTTTTGACAAGGCAATTAAAGATGCCACCAAGGATTATGCAAATAAAACTAAGTGGGCCAAACAGGCTATTCTTAACGTGGCCAGAATCGGTTATTTCTCAAGCGATAGAGCCGTGGAGGACTATGCTGAGAATATTTGGGATATTCAGCCCTGCTAGCACCGAGGCGCCGTAGGCATTGATAATACCTTAGGCGCTCAACTGCGTTTCGTTGGTAGGTGCACAAGTTTAAACCCCGCTCTTTTTAGGGCGGGGTTTTTTGTTGTTTTATGGGTATGAGGCTATCTACCGCCTTTACCGCTACCGGCATTCCCAGAAGGTTTGCCCCTTGGCTGATTAATATTAGAGGTCTGACCATTCTTGCCCATATTCTTCAGCTTTTCATCGACCATTCTCGCAATTTTATCGTCAATACCTTCAACCTGTTTCTTTAATTTTTTATTTTCTTCTTTGAGAGATTT
>JAISFX010000169.1 GCA_031263385.1 Lactobacillus sp. | reverse complement strand
ATTTAAACAAAGCTCAAGCACTTCTTCTAAGGCAAGCGAAGGTACAGGTTTGGGGCTTGCTCTGGTTCATCGTTTTGTGGAGATGCATGGCGGAAAGATTACGCTTGAGAGTAAAGTTGGCGAAGGTTCTACTTTCACCATAAAGTTCCCTCCTTCAAGAAGCGTGCAAAAGCTAAACTTCTGATATTTTTACATAGCCTAACGTATTGTTTATTAAAGACTTTCCTTTGTGTTTTTTATAAAGGAAAGTTTTTGCTATACTTTTCAGGATTTTTATGTAAAATTGTGAAAGTTTTTAATTTTAGAGAGATTTTTTCTTGAAAAAAGTAATATCAACGGCTGAAGCCGGGAAGCTTATTAACGACGGTGCTTCTGTTATGGTTGGCGGATTTATTCAATGCGGCGTACCCAAGAGAGTTGTTAATGAGTTAGCCGAGACCGGTACAAAAAACCTTACCCTTATTTCTATTGATACTTCTTTCGCTGATGCGGATAGAGGGCGTTTGGTGGCAAATAAACAACTTAAAAAAGCTATTGTGTCTCACATAGGGCTTAACCCTGAGACAGGAAACAGGATGCAAAGCGGCGACCTTGAAGTGGAGCTTGTGCCTATGGGAACTCTGGTTGAAAGAATCAGAGCTGCCGGAGCAGGGCTTGGTGGAGTTTTGACCCCTACAGGAGTGGGAACTATTGTTGAAGAAGGTAAGGATGTTATTGAGGTTGATAATAAAAAATACTTATTAGAAAAACCTATACATGCAGATTTTGCCATTATTTACGGCACAAAGGTTGACAAACACGGTAATGTGGCTTTCTTCGGCTCTACCAGAAACTCTAATACAGTAATGGCTACTGCTGCCAAGACTGTTATTGTTGAGGCAGATGAGCTTGTTGATTGTTTGGACCCTAACGAAGTTGTGATTCCGGGGTTGTTTGTTGATTATATTGCCTTGTGAGGGAAAGATGGAACTGACAAAAGAAAAAGTAAGAGAAATAATTGCCAGCAGAGTTGCCAAAGAATTTAAAGACGGCGATGTTATTACTCTGGGAATTGGTCTGCCTACAGAGGTTGCAAACTATATTCCACCTTCAATAAACGTAATCTTTCAATCTGAAAACGGTTTGCTTGGGGTTGGTAAAAATGCCACTGAAGAGACTACTGACCACAGGGTTATTAATGCCGGTGGTGTTTGTGTAGAGACTATTCCGGGGGCATGTTTTTATGACAGTGCAATGGCCTTTTCAATGATGAGAGGCGGGCATATTGATGCTACTGTTTTAGGCGCACTACAAGTTGATGAAGAAGGTAACCTTGCAAGCTGGTTAATCCCTAACAAATATGTGCCGGGGATGGGCGGAGCAATGGATTTGGTTGTTGGCTCTAAAAAGGTTATTGTGGCTATGGAGCATTGCTCTAAAAACCAATTGAAACTTTTGAAAAAATGTAATCTGCCTTTGACAGCCACCAAAGAAGTGGATTTGATTGTAACAGAGAAGTGTGTGATTGAGGTTACTGAAAAAGGTTTCGTGCTTAAAGAAATCAACCCATTGTTCTCATTAGAGGACATTAAGGCAACCACAGAGGCAGATTTAATTATCTCTGATAACTTGGTAGAAATGGTGGCATAGCACCCGCGTGGTTTCTAATTTTTAGTAAAGTTTAGAAAGTTGCCGACAAGGTTCTCATTGCAGACCTTTATATTGTCAGGCAAATCTAAAACAACAGGTGTAAAGTTCCAGATATATTTTATTTTAGATTTAACAAGCTGATTGGCTACGCTTTGTGCTACCTGATGAGGGACTGTAAGAATCGCAATTTCTACATTCATCCTATTAACGAGGTTGTTGAGCTTTGATATATGAAATATCTTTTTGCCGTTTATTACCTGAGCCACCTTATCATCATCAACATCAAACAAGGCAAGGATATCAAGCCCATAATCCTTAAAATCATCATGTTTGGCTAGCGCTAAGCCTAAGTTGCCGGCACCGACTATAAAGACGTCTTTGCTTTTTTCAAAACCCAGTAGTTTTTCTATAGCTTTTTTGAGTTCCGCAACATCATAACCGATTTTTGTTTTGCCCTGAACATGACAGAAAGTTATGTCTTTTCTGACTTGAGAATCGTCTATTTTCAACAACGACGCTATTTGTTGCGAAGAAATGCTGGGGACTTCTTTAAAAATATAGTCTCTTAAAATGCTATGATACAGCGTTAAACGCTGTATGGTTTTTGTCGGTAAATCTATTTTCATATTATACCCCTTAGTTTATCAGCCATGTATTATTATAAGGAAAATTTTGTTTATTACAAGCTTGATTATATGTACTGGACATTGACTTTCTTGAAATATTTGCTTTCTAAGATATCTGCTATTTTTTTTATGATATTTCTCCTTATCTCAATCTCAATCGGTAATGCAGGGTCATAATGAGCCTGATTTAATTTAGCGCCCATCATTATATTAATGACATCTGAACTCAGCATGAAGTCGACCAAGTCGCCGGCGGCATCATCTTTTTTTGTGGTAGCATTATCCAGATACTCCATGGCTCTAGTGAGGGTCAAGATGCCTTCGGTTATAAGGTCTGCCCCATCCATAGATGATGTAGGGGGGAGGTCTCCTGCTGGGCGAGATGGTTTGTTTGATACAAAACGGCCGAGCTCTCTAGAGATTATGTTAGCGGTCGTTCCACCACAAATGGCCTTTTTGCCATCAAAGTCATCAAATATCTTTGCGTAATAGCCATCTTTGTCCTGATTATAAGGAGGCCCAGTAAAGATTAGGCTTTCACGAGGGGTCCGAAAATATATAACACAGGCAGATATATCATCCTTTGCCTGAGAAAATGATTCTATACTCTGGGCTTTATAGACTATCCTTTTAGACAGATCTGTGCTTGAGATGTCTTTTCTGCCGATAAGTTCTCTTTCAAGATATTCTACTAAACCTGAACGACGCCACCCAAGCTTATATTTGTTTTCTCCTAGGCCGGCCTGTGTTACACCGTCAGAACAGAAAATTAACCTGTCGCCTAGTTCGGCCTTAAACTTATACATTTTAAGGCGGCGGTTGGGAAATGATTTTGAAGCAACTTCTTTACAAGGGACCTCTATGATGTTGTGTCCACGCATTAAAACAAAATCAGGATTACCCTCTTCTACAACATGGACATTGCCGTCTTCATCACAGTCAATAACTGAAAATGTAGCGTAGCTTATTTGTCTTTCTTTGCAAACAGGCAGAGAGTTCATCATAATCTCGGCGGCTTTTTTAATTTTGATATCTTCTTCAACAAAGCGAAGGAGCATGGTGGCGGTCATTCGCGCCAAGATATTAGCCTTTATACCGCTGCCTAAGCCATCTGATAAAACGGCTATCAGGCGTTCTTCTTTGGTTTTTCTTTTGGATATAAAATAATCTCCATAGGCGTTTTGCCCATGTTTTTTTATTTGGTAGCTATCAACATCTATAAACAAAATCAGTTCCCTTCTTCTTCATCAAAGTCATCTGCTATAGAGCTTAAAAGAGTTTCGGTTTCTACCATATGTTCTCCCAACATGCTGGCAATCTCTTGGACAATGGTGATGTTTTTGGATATGACCTCGCGGGCACGAGTGGCGATTTTTTCTTTATTACCTTGGAATGGAGTTGTATCTGTAATCAGAACTCCTATGCTTTCTCCTTTCTCTGCGCAGAAGATATAGAGGGCATAAAATTTTCCTTGATAAGAGTAGCGCTCTTTGCGAATATCATTGCCGCTTTTTAAAACCTTTTTAAATATGGCATTAAGCCCTAAGATGTCTCCGGCGTAGCAACCTATTATGTGGTCAGGATGAGATAGATGAAGCTTAGATCTTTTGCCGGAAAACATTCTTATAAAGGCCTCATTAGCTTCTGAGATGTTAAAGTTTTTATCAAGCATTATCATGGCAGAAGGCATGAACTTGAACATGGCATCTGCTTTACGGATTGCTAGTTGGCGCATGTAAGACACACACATCTGAGGCTCGGCATCTCCGTCAAGAAGTGCTTTAGCTAGGCCTCGGCAGGTTTGATAACCACAACCACCGCAGTTGAGCTCATCAGACGGGGTTAGTTTGCCTATTACTTTTAATGACTTTTGCAGCTCTTCCAGAGAATAAACCTTGGTCTCTACTTTAGCCGACTCATATCTTAGGGGGACAACTACCTGAGCTTTTTTGGGTATAGATGTTCTGTACGATGTGTTGGTTAAAACATCTGATATGATTGAGAAATCAGAACGTTTGGAAGACATGCACGGGCCAGAGATACAACCGCCAACACAAGCCAGAGCCTCTACAAAAATGGTCTTTTCTATTTTTGATAAATCTAAATCATTTAAAGATTTCGCAAATAAATCCAAAGAGCTGATGTTTATGAGCTGGACATGGTCTTTTACCCCTACTCGGCTTATGGTTTTGTTCATTCCGCCATCCATGGGGTATATGGCACCCTCTTTGGCGTCTTCCGGCACGAATGATGCGTTTTCTTTTATCTCGATATCATTAACGTCAATGTCTTCTTCTTTGAACCAGATTTTGAGCTCCTCAAATGTTAAAGCCGCGGATATTAAATCTTGGTGGCGGTCTGATTCATTTTTTTTGCCGATACAAGGGCCAATGAAAACTACTCTTACATCTTCACCAAAAGAGTTCTTCAAAAGTTTGGCATGTGTTAAAGCAGGTGAAGCCAAAGTGGCAATGTTGTCTGTGAACTCGGGCCTGTAATAACGTATATAATCAACAATAACAGGACAAGCGCTTGATATATAAAGCCCCGGTTTGCTATGGTTTAGCATTGAGGCGGTTTCTATAGAGACTTCTTGAGCTCCCAAGGCGGTTTCGCTCACGGCAGAAAAACCCAAATGCTGCAAAATGGAAATCATTTTTTGATTGGAATATTCAAATGCTCCTCTCCAGCTGGGAGCTAAAGAAACAATTACAGGTTCTTTAAATTGCAGAAGCTGTCTTACTTTATCAATGTCGTTTCTGACTTGCTTGGCATTGCTGGGGCATGATAAAACACAGTTGCCGCAAGATATGCATTTGTGAGGGATTACGCCGGCACGGCTATCTTGAATTTTTATGGCTTTGACAGGGCAGCGACGAACGCATTTATAGCAGTCTTGACATTCATTAGTTAAAGTATAAACAGGGCTCATGCTTTCCATATTTTTCGGCCCCCTGCCTTACTTAAAAGTTTTTTTATTTTAGTAAT
>JAISFX010000162.1 GCA_031263385.1 Lactobacillus sp. | reverse complement strand
AGAGGGGATAATCCTTCAGGACGGCTGGACTTCTGTTACCAGAGACAAGTCTTTATCTGCTCAGTTTGAGCACTCTTTAGGGGTTACTAAGGACGGATGTGAAGTATTTACATATTCTCCTAAAGGGTTTGATAGACCTCCTTACAAAGTGGAATAACCAGATAGGACTATTATGACTGAAAACCCAGATTATCTTGGCCACAGACAAAGACTGAGACAACGCTTTATTATGGGCGGCGGAAAAAGCATGCCTGATTATGAGTTGTTAGAGCTTTTGCTTACAATCAGTATTCCAAGGCGTGATGTTAAGCCTTTGGCAAAAGCCTTAATTAAGAAATTTGGCAGTTTTGCAGAGGTGGTTAATGCCCCTATGGATGAGCTTTTGGCCTTTGACGGGATTAAAGAAAACTCTGCAACAGTTATTAAAATTGTTAAAGAAGCCGCAATAAGAATGTCTTGGCAGAGCCTAGAAAATAAAGATGAGGTCATTATATCTAAATGGGATGCTATGATAGATTATTGCCGTATGGTAATGGCATATCAAGATGTTGAGGAATTTAGGGTTTTATTCTTGAATGCAAAGTTTAAGCTTATTGGAGAAGAGGTTCAGCAACGCGGAACAGTTGACCATGTTGCCATTCACCCTAGAGAGGTTATAAAATCTGCCATGAATAGGGAGGCAAAAGCGATAATATTGCTTCATAATCATCCATCAGGAGATGTTACGCCATCAAGGGCAGATATTGAAATCACCAAACAAATTACAAAAGCCGCTGAAGCCGTTGAAATTAAGGTTATTGACCATGTAATAATCGGTAAGGGCGGGTATTACTCTTTCAAAGATCATCAAATAATCTAGGCGGGGCAGCACGGCTGCCGGCGCGGGATAGTGTGTTAGTCGCTCAGGTCGCTATGCTTGTGGCAATTGCTGGGGCACTATCATTGATTCCACCAGTGATTCTGGCGGTTTGTAACAAAAAATTCATTGTTTTATAAGGCTATATATGCTATAGTAATAGGAGCTTATGTATTATTATGAATGTATTTTGAATTAATGTTCAATTTTTCATAATGGTACTTTTAAAGTGAGATTTAATAGAGTAATAAATAATAAAAAAAGAGATTATGAAAGCAAAGTATTATGCAGTAGTATTTTTGGTGTCATTGGTTGTAGCAATTGCTGTAAATCTGTCTTTTGATTTGGTGAAAAAACATAAAGCCAAAGCCAAAGCGGAAGCAAGTTGGGTTCCAGCAGAAATGGTTCGTGGTGAAAATGCAGATTGGAACTATGAAGTAATTGAAGAAATTCAGGAAGCTTTTGCTGAACAGAAGATGGAATATGATGAAAAGTATGATATGCAGGTTGAAAGATGTAAGACGCAATATTATGCAATCGGATTCAAGGATAGTGTAACGGGAATAGTTAACTATTTCGATACAGTGAGTGTGAAATATTCATCGTGTGGTGATTAAGATAGAAATATCTAGAAATAGCTTAAGACACGCAAGTGTTCTTGAGCTATTTCTTTTTTAAAGACATGTTTATGGCGGCGTGCAGGGTTTCTTCTAAAGTATGGAAGGTGGGGATGCCAAGTTTTTGGGCGCGGTAGCTGATGTAAAACATGTTTTCGGCCTCTGGCGGAAAGCCTAGCACGACTTTGCCGGAGTTCATCCATTCACCGAATTCTATATTAGAGGTAAAGGCCGGCAGGGTTTTGAGGTCTCGGGGTATCCAAAACATGATGCATTTGGCTTTGGTTAGGTGCTCGACCTCCCAGTCGATGTTATTTGTCGTGTATTCAGGTGTTAGCTCCGGCACATAGATGTGGCCTTCATAGCCCATATCATCAAGCATTTTAAGGGCTTGTCTTTGCCATTTGTCTTGTCTCGAGCCGTCCATAGCCATTATAGGCCCGGCAATAAAGATTGATGGGGTGTTGGCGGTAGTATCTTTTTGAGTGATTTTATTGAATAGCTTCATGTTTGTTCCTTTTTTATGATTATAATTGTCTTAAAATAAATATGCAAAAGTAAGATAAAAGTTATAGTATGTTTTTTATCTTTATTTTTGTCTAATGGTGTGATATAGTTCCAGCCAAATGAGCTATTATTGTATGATATTATGAGGAATTATCTTCTTTATTCAATGGTTAGTTCATAGAGATGAGATATTTCAAAGTTTAATTTATAAATACAAAATCAGATGGATAAAAGAGAATTTTACCATAAGGTAGCGCAAGCGAACCTACCTTATGCCGAAAAATTTTGGAAGGTTCGTTATGAGCCTGACAATGAAGGTTTGGAATGTAATGTCGGCGGACTTATTGCTGCTGCAGAAACACATTCGGTGAAGTTTTATAATCAAAAAAAACATGATTTTGATTATAGTGCTTTTTGCACTTTTGCAAAACAGGTTGTTGAGATGGAGATATCAACCCTTCGTCAGGTTGAGATGATATTGCATTTGGTAAGTTGTAATATCAATTACCACACAGGTAGTTGTGAGCGTAAAATTCCTTATGAAAAATGGAAAACAACTAAAACTTTTTATCCAACTAGAGCTATATTTAGAAAGATATTAGATCTGGATAAAAACAGGCTTGAGGGAATTGGCGAGCAGTTGGTTACAGTAAAACAGATGAATAATTTCTTGCTTTATATTGTGCCATTTTGGCGTACAACCGAAAAGCTGGAGTTCTATTATGCAGAAATTAAAGAAGGTCATTGCATTTATAGCGCACCATCCCCAAGTGAGGAGTTGGAGGTGTCTATGAGTGGGCCTATGTTTTTCTTTATTGATAAGTGGGTGGGGCCTAATGGAGAAGAAGAGATATTTTTTAAAAAGTTTTTTCTGTAAATTTTGAATGTTAAATAGGGTTAAAGGCTGTCGAAACATTTGTGTTTTCGGCAGCCTTTGCTTTTTAAAGAATTGTTTGTGCTGCTTTATTGTAAAATAATGTGTTTGAGCAAAAAACAAAAATATTGAAAAAAGTGCTTGCACCCGAACGTCGGGAGCGAAAAATAATGTGTTTGGGCAAAAAACAAAAATATTGAAAAAAGTGCTTGCATATTTAGTTTAGATATTTTATAACACCTCTTGT
>JAISFX010000153.1 GCA_031263385.1 Lactobacillus sp. | reverse complement strand
ATGCAAAAGATTTGGCAGGTAAAGATGCTGTATTTGCTGTTACTATTAAAGAGCTTCGTGAGCCTGTTGAAACAAAGATTGATGATGAGTTTGCTAAGACTATGGGTGGTGAAAGCCTTGCAAAGATGAAGGAAACCATTAAAGAGCGTATTGGTGAAGATTATAAAACTGCATCTCGCATGAAGTTGAAAAGAGCTTTGTTAGACAATCTTGATAAGGATTACAGCTTTGAGTTGCCGGAGTCATTGATTGATGCTGAATATAAGACTATTATTGCTAATTATGAGCAAGCTAAGAAGTTTAATCAGCTTGATGAGAGCGAAAAGAATAAATCTGAGAAAGATTTGATGGCTGAGTATATGGATATTGCAAAACGTAGAGTTAAGCTTGGTCTTTTGTTGGCTGAAGTTAGCAGAGCAGAGAAAATTACGATTAATTCTGATGATGTTAATAAAGCAATTATGAGAGAAGCTCAGAGATATCCCGGACAGGAAAAAGCTGTTTTTGATTATTATCTGAAAAATCAGAAAGCTATTGAGTCATTAAAAGCTCCGATTATGGAAGAGAAAATCGTAGACAGCATTTTAACAAAAGTTAAGTTAAAAGATAAGAAGGTTTCTGTTGAAGAGCTTTATGCTTTTGATGAAGCTAAACCTGCTAAGAAAAAAGCAGCAGCTAAAACTGAAGAGAAAGCTGAAGCAAAGACTGAAGAAAAAAAGCCTGCAGCTAAAAAGCCTGCGGCTAAAAAAACAACAGCTAAAAAAGCTTAGTTTTTTTAAGATTTTATAAAGTCCTCCGGATGTATAATCTGGGGGACTTTTTGTTTTTGGTGAATGATGACTGATAAAAATATAAAAAGAAATTTGAATTTATTTTTGATTAAGAAGGCAGTAGGCGGGTTTTCTCCCTACGCGATTATTGCTATTTTGTATTATTCAGAGCTTTTGGGCTCTTATGCATTGGGTATGATGATATTATCGATTAGTTTGCTATCTAGTTCGCTACTAGAGATTCCTATCGGGGTGATATCTGATTTTATTGGCAGGAAACAAACACTCGTGGCTGGTGCGGTTAGCTATATTCTAATGCTAATTGCTTTTATATGGGCGGCATATGTTGAAAGAGATTATGTTTTTTGGGTTTTGACACTGGCGGCGTTTCTTCATGGTTTAACAATAGCATTAAATAGTGGTACTACTGAGGCGTTTTTATATGAGACTGTCGAAGCACTAGGTATTAAGGATGATTATAAAAAATATTATGGATGGGGTGGCTCTGCTCATCAGTTTTTTGCAGGTTTTTCGGCATTTTTAGGTGGGGTGATAGCGTATTATTGGTCGTATGAGGCTTGTTATATGGTTAATCTCTTTCCGGCAATGATATTGTTGGTAAACAACCTGCTTATTGTTAGGGTCGATAATGAAAAATATGATAAAAATGATAACGTTTTTACACATATAAAGTATGCGTTTAAAGAGTTTAAGAAAAATAGAGGGCTCAGATATGTGGCTTCTGCATCAATATTAAGAGAAGCTGCAGGGCTTGCAATGCATAGATTTGAAGTGGCATATTTCCAGACACTTATTCCCGAATATATACTAGGGCTACCAAGAATGTTAAAGCAGATGATGGGTACATTCAGTTTTTTCTTTGCGCATAAATTTTTGGCAGGATTGGGGCATATAAAAGCTCTTGTGGCGGCAACACTAGGAGGTCTTGCGGTAAAGTTATTTGGTTTGCTTCTGAATAATTTTGCGACACCGTTTATTATGTCTGCATATAATTTGTGTTTTGGGGTGATTATGACCGGAAACTCTGATTTGATGCAGAAAGAGTTTACAGCCAAGCAGAGGGCAACAATGGGCTCTTTGGTTAGCATGGTTTCTCATCTTTTGGTGGCGGTGTTCGGTGTGGCTTTGGGTTGGATTGCAGATGCTTATTCGCTTAGGACTGCATTGTTTAGCTTTTTAATCTTTGATTTGGTTATTTGTGTGTTATATCTTAGAGTGAAAGAAAAAAAATAGGAGGCATTATGAGAAGAGTTAGTAAAATTTTAGGAATTCTTTTAGCTGCGGCACTATTTTTAGGCCTTTTGGTAAGGGTTGTGGTTTTTGATGAGAAGAATTTGCTGGGTGATAGTCTGGAAGGTAACTTTAAGAAAAATGTAATGACTGAAATGCGACTCATTGTTCTTGATTATATGAATGAGCTTGATATTAAAAAGTGTCAGGATTTGCATCTTAGTTTGCAGAGGAATGTGAATAATCTCGAAGAGATAAAGGCATATGGCAGAGCTGAAGATGTATGCGATATGGATGCCTTGAATGATTTGTTTGTCGGAGATGCTGAAGGGCCTTATGAGCTTTATAATTTGGGGCATTGGGGGACATTGATTTCTGCGCATAGTAAAAATGGTTTTAAGGTGTATAAATATTTTGATGAGAGCAGTTGTAGTTTTGATTATGATACAAGATATAAAAACCTTGCTGCGACAGAAAATTCTATGATTTTGAGGGCAAAAGGAAAGTATTATCTGATTTCAGAATGGTATTCAAAATATCGATATGTGTTCTTTTATTTAGACAAGGCGCCGCAGTTTAATGAAGTAAATTGCAGGTTTGATGTAATATAGTTTCTTGACATTGTTAGGAGTTTCGGCTATTTTTGTCTCTCAATTTAGAATTAGAGATTAATAATTATATGTTAAACCCAAATTATTTAGAAAATGGATGATTTTAATTTAATGAAAATTTATGGCAGCACTTTTGAGGCCGGAAAGCAAGTACTTGCTAAAATAGAGAGTATTGTTGATTGTGAAGAATTCGTCTGTATCGTTTTTGCTTTTAAGGGAGGCGGTAAAGGCTGGTGCTTCTACAAAAAATGGGTACCAATTAGTGTTACCATAGGGAAAGAGCTAAGTGTTCTTATGGTTAACCCAGAGCGTGGGGAGGTTTTGCCTTTGTTTGATGAGGCGCAAGGCTTTGGGATAAAATATGATGTTGTGAAGGCTAAAATCGAACTTGTAAACGACAAGGTTATTGTTGTTAGTATTGATGACAACGATGAAGATGTTTATGCAGTGATGCAATCACCAACAGACGGTAATATATATGGTTGCGGCAAAGGATATGAAGTGCAGGCCAGAATTTACAGGAACATATTTCATCTTAAAGAATTAGGTGAGAGAGGCATTGAGGATGAGAGCGTTGTGCTTTCAGTATTTATCTGATTTGTCTTTAAAAATATGGAAAAACACATAAGGGAGTTCTTTGATGGGACTCCTTTATTTTTTTTGTCTTTTGGGCGATTTGTTAACCTTTTGTTGAATATATTTAATTAATGTGATAGGAATAATATATAAGTTATTTTATGAGGGGTTTTGATATGAATGATAGAAGTTCGTTAGAGGTTTTTAACTCAACCTTAGTGCCAATGGTTATTGAGCAGACCGCAAAAGGTGAGCGTTCTTATGATATATATTCGCGTCTTTTGAAAGAAAGAATTATATTTTTAACAGGTGAAGTTGAAGATAATATGTCTTCTTTGGTATGTGCGCAGCTTTTGTTTTTGGAATCTGAAAACCCTAAAAAAGATATATATATGTATATTAACTCTCCGGGCGGAGTGGTTACATCCGGTATGGCGATGTATGATACAATGCAATATATTAACTGCGAAGTTAACACAATGTGCTTGGGGCAGGCGTGCTCTATGGGCTCTTTGTTGCTGACAGGTGGTGCTAAAGGAAAAAGATTTGCGCTGCCAAATTCTCGTATCATGATCCACCAGCCAAGTGGCGGGTTTAGAGGACAAGCGACCGATATTGAAATCCACGCGAAAGAGATTTTGGGTATGAAAAAACGTTTGAATGAGATTTATGCTCACCATACAGGTAAAAAAGTTGATGTTATTAAAGAGGCTATGGAGCGTGATAATTTTATGTCTCCGGAAGAGGCTAAGAAGTTTGGTTTGATTGATGAAATTGTAAAAAACCGCGCTGATATCATCTAATTTTGAGGAAAGGAATGTAAGTAAAATGGCTGACAAAAAGAATAAAGATGAGCTTTTGTGCTGCTCTTTCTGCGGAAAAAGCCAAGATGAAGTTAAAAAGCTGGTTGCAGGACGCGGTGTTTATATCTGTGATGAATGTATTGATGTTTGTATCAATATTGTTTCTGATGAGATGAGAGAAGCGCAGAAAACCGGGATAGATTCTTCTGATAATTTGCCAACACCTTCAAAGATTAAAGACTTTCTAGATCAATATGTGATTGGTCAAGAATATGCTAAAAAGGTTTTGTCTGTTGCGGTTTATAACCACTATAAGAGACTTAACTGTGCTAGTTGCAACAGTGAGGTTGAGGTAGCAAAGTCTAACGTTATTTTAATCGGCTCTACAGGAAGCGGTAAAACATTGTTGGCACAGACTTTGGCTAAGATTTTAGATGTGCCTTTTGCTATTGCAGATGCGACAACACTTACTGAAGCAGGATATGTTGGTGAGGACGTTGAAAATATTATCTTGAAGTTGGTGCAAAATGCTAACTATGATATAGAAAAAGCACAACGCGGAATAGTTTATATTGATGAGATTGATAAAATTACACGCAAGACTGACGGTCCTTCAATTACCAGAGACGTATCAGGTGAAGGTGTGCAACAGGCTTTGCTGAAGATTATTGAAGGCACAGTTGCAAATGTTCCTCCTCAAGGTGGAAGAAAGCACCCTCAGCAAGAGTTTTTGCATGTTGATACAACAAATGTTTTGTTTATTTGTGGTGGTGCGTTTGCCGGTTTAGAAAAAATTGTCGGCACAAGAGGTAAAGAAACATCTATTGGTTTTGGGGCTAAAATTGCTTCTAAAGATGAGAAGAGAATAGGCGATGTTATTAAAGATGTTCATCCTGAAGATTTGCTAAAATTTGGCTTAATACCGGAGTTCGTTGGTCGTTTGCCGATTATTGCTACATTAGAAGATTTGGATGTCAATGCTTTGGTTAAGGTTTTGACAGAGCCTAAAAATGCATTGTTAAAGCAATATGATATGTTATTTGAAATGGAAGATGTTAAGCTCACAGTTACCCCTGATGCCTTGAAAGCAATTGCTCAAAAAGCAATTGAGCGCAAAACAGGAGCGCGTGGTCTTCGTTCTATTATGGAAGAGCATCTTTTAGAGCTGATGTATGATATTCCGGATAGTAAAAATGTGACAGAGATTATCGTTAATGAAAAAGTTATTAATGATAATGAGCCTCCAATGCTTGTTATGGACAAGAAAAGCAAAAAAGGCAAAGCTGCCAGTTAATAAAGGAAGATGTTAAAAATAAAGCCCCATATTTTGGGGCTTTATTTTTAATTTAAATCGCTTAAGAATTCTTCGGCTTCTAATGCTGCCAAACACCCTGATCCGGCGGCCAGAATAGCTTGCTTGTGCAGAGGGTTTTGAACGTCTCCTGCAGCAAAAACGCCATCAATGCTGGTTTTGCAACTTTGAGGTTTGGTGATTATGTAACCGCTTTCATCTAAATCAAGCTGGTTTTTGAAAAGCTTTGTTTCAGGATTGCTGCCGATTGAGATGAAAAGGCCATCAACCTTAAGGTCTGTGTCTTCGTTGGTTTTTAGGTTGCGAAGAGTGACTGTTGTGAGGCTTGGCGGGTTGTCTGTGCCGCTGATTGAAACAGGGGTAGAGTTCCAAACCATAGAAATGTTTTTGGTGCTTAGAAGCCTTTTTTGCATTACTTTGTCGGCCTTGAGTTTGTCGCGACGGTGTATCATATATACGGTTTTGCAGAACTTACTTAGGTGCATTGCCTCCATAGCGGCGGTATTGCCTCCGCCTACAACAGCAACGTCTTTGCCTTTGTAAAAGAAACCGTCACAAGTTGCGCAGGTAGAAATGCCGTGCCCTAAATATTTAATCTCGTTGTTAAGATTTAGGAGTTTGGCAGTTGCACCGGTGGAGATGATTATGCTGTCTGCCTTAACTTCTTCTTTGGACGATGTTTTGCATGTAAAGGGTCTTTTCTTGAAGTCGATACTGACAATTTCATCATGTATTATGTTTACACCAAGTTTTTGGCATTGCTCACGCATTCTGAACATTAATTCTTCGCCGGTTATAGGGTCAGGAAAGCCGGGGAAGTTTTCAATCTCGTTAGTGAGGGTTAATTGTCCGCCGATTTGCGGCCCTGAAAACAATACGGGTTCTAATCCGGCGCGAGATGTATAAATCGCGGCGGTGTAGCCAGCCGGGCCAGAGCCTATTATGAGTACCTTTGTTTGAATGGTCATGTTGTTAGGTCCTATTTATTGCAGCCTTTTTTACAGGTGCTTCCTTCTGATTGTTTTTTGATAGAGGCATCATCTCCGTCGCTGTAATAAGGGCAGCCTGTGTTGTCATCTTCACGACATTCGCTTTGCTCCATATCATGACGGTCTACTAGTTTTGAAGACTTATATTTGTTTATTGTTTTTGGGTTGTCTGTCATTTTAAAACTCCTTAATAAAAAAAAGGCTAGTCGGTTGGACCAGCCTTTAATATATATATTTATGATATTAAATACAAGTTCTATTGATAGGCCACGTCTAATATTTCAAAAGATTTTTTGCCCATTGGAGCTATGTATTCAGCAACATCGCCAACTTCTTTGCCAATTAGGGCTTTAGCAAGAGGAGATGATAATGAGATTTTGTTTTTCTCGATATCTGCTTCATAGTCACCAACAATTTGGTACTTCATTTCTTTGTCGTCATCTTCATCAACAACAACTACAGTTGCACCAAAACGGATGATGTCTCCTGAGTTTTTGGATGGGTCTATAACCTGTGCACGAGAGATTACTGCCTCAAGCTCTTGGATGCGGCCTTCGATGAAACTTTGTTTCTCCTTAGCGGCAGAATATTCTGCATTTTCAGATAAATCGCCATGTGAACGAGCTTCGGCAATGGCCTCAATAATATTGGGTCTTTCTACCGTTTTAAGATGTTTTAGCTCGTTTTCGAGCATAACGAATCCCTCTTTTGTTAAAGGAAACTTTTCCATTTTACAATATCCTTGTATTATGATTAAAAAAAATTGACTGCGAAAAATCACAGCCGTGTTAGAAGTTTTGGTTTATGGTGGTAATATAACATTAATTTTTATTTTTGCAAGCCCTTAAAATGATAATAAAATTGAAAAAGGGGTTTTACATTAAAATTTTTTGATGTTAGACTTTCAGGCGTTACGGTATTTAAAAATGATAAGGAGAGAGA
>JAISFX010000119.1 GCA_031263385.1 Lactobacillus sp. | reverse complement strand
GCATCAATGCGTTTAATGGAAGTCGGTACCAAGCAGCAAAGCCTTAACAACAAAGAAGATGCTTACAACCTCTTTAATCAGGCTTATGACCTGTATTGTCTGTTCTGGGGTATCAATATGCAAATGCTGAATATTGAAGATGTAAAATGGATTGAAGATAGTCTGGAAGACGTCAAAAAAATCACAACAAAGGTAAATGATGTCAAAATATCAGAGCCTAAAAAGTCTGAAAAGAAGAAAGCCGAGACCGAGCCTCAAGGCGCTTTGGCAAAGATGAAAGCCTTTGTAAAAAAAGCAGTCGACTGCTGCATAGAATAAAAAAATAGAGCCTGAGACATACAAAGTCCAGGCTCGAATTTCATACAGTACTCATTAGACTACCAACCTAATATATCCATAGCGGTCAATAGTTTTCTTATTTCATCTAAGTCAAACAACTCATCTTTGTTATTTGTGATGCAAAACAAAGATAAAATGCAAACAACCAATATTCTGCTTTCAGGAGAAAACTCGGAACCCTCCTTAATTGTCACCATAAGTTTGATTCTAATATCAGAAATATACTGCATAGCAGCATTAACTCTGTGTCGGATATCTCCAAAGTCTCTCAAATAGTCCGTCTCAAGTTTCCTTGCAGCCACTCCAACGCTATCTAAAATAGCATTTGAGTTGTAGAAGTCAGCCAATTGCTGGATTTCTTCATAGGTTAAGACAGATATTCTTCTTTCAACCACTTCTTTGGTTTTTACTAAGAGGTCCACATCCTCATTTTTTTTCTCATTCATTTCTTTATAGTTTTATTATTAAACAACATTACTTTACACAAATATAAATATTAGGGGGCAAAACTAGCATTTCCGTCATTTTTTGTCAACACTTAGATGCTGCAAAAGAAAAGCCCCTCAAAAGAAGGAGCTTTCCCAAAACATAAATTATAATTGATGCCCTTGATGGTTTATCAGATGCCTTCGGTAAGACCGATTTGGCGCCATTTCACCCTCACATCCATGTCTTTTGCAAAGCTGTTTAGCATAATCTTTGCATATTCTTGAACCAAAGCGTTGCGCGCTTGGTTAGCAATCATATTAAGCTCTGCCTGAGAGAACTGGTTAGAGGAAGTAATGTCTTTTTCAGGAACGGCCACAATAAAGCCTCCATTACCATTAATAACACGAGGAGTACCAATCTGTTCTTGGAATAATTCCATCATCATATTTTCATTAATGTTTGCAAATGTCTCGCTTCTTTTGAGAGCAGGGGTTGTTGTTGCAGACAAGCGGAAGCGCGAAGCAACACTATTTAGGTTGTCGCCATCTTCTAAATCATGCATAACATCATTAACAATCTCTTGCGCAATAGCGTTCTTTTCATTAGTCAGCCACATCTTTTTGATATCAGCCTGAACCTCTTCAATTGGCTTAACATGCGCTTCATTAATAGCATCAACTCTAACCACAACAAATCCGTTGTCTGTTTCTACCACTTGGCTGATTTCTCCCACGTTGTAAGTAAACGCAGTCTCAACCACATCGCGGTCATTCAATATACTTTTAGGAGCATTAACACTCTTGAAGTAATCACCTTCATCAGTCAAAGCTGTAATCATCGCAATTTTAACATTCAAATCTTTTGCGATATCTTCTAATGTTGTGCCGGCTGCAATCTTGTCCTCAATTTCTTTAGACATATTATATGCAGCATCATAAGCCTTTTCTTTTCTAATCTCGGCAACAATCTCTTTGTTAATCTCTGCTGCATCTTTCTTAGAACCGGCCTTAATGTCTTTAACCTTCATAACATGCCAGCCCAAATCAGACTGAGTAGGGGCAATAACGTCATTTTTCTTAGCATAGAAAACCTTGTCAGCCACTTCTGCAATAAGCATATCTTTTTCAACCATACCCAAATCTGTTTCATATTCATTTTGACCGGCAAGCTCAAAAGCAACAGACTCAAAGTCTTTAACTGACTTAACTTCTTCATATGCTTTGTTGGCATTTTCTTCGCTGTCAAAAATCATCTGCAAAACTTGTCTGTTTTCAGCAACCTCAACAGAAGACTGGTTTGCCTGATAATATTCTTCCATTTCCCTTTTAGTAGGGGTGATTTTTTGTTCAATATCACTCATAGATAAGAAGATAACAGAAACATTTCTGCTTTCTGAGCGCATAAAGTCTTGCGCAAAGTCAGCATAATACTGCTCCAACTCTTCTTGGGATATACTGCGGTTAACACTCACCTTTTCAGGGTCAATCTTAACATATTTGAACACTCTTTTAGTGTTGGCAATTTTAGCCAGACCATCAACCATAACTTTAGGCACATTTAAATTAGCCAGCGGCGCATAAACAATCTGCTGTTTTAAGATATCTCTTTTAATAGTGTTAACATATCTTTCTTCAGTCCAACCGGAAAGAGAAAGCATCTGGCGTAGCTTGCTGATGTTAAAACGTCCGTCTGCTTCAATAAACTGTGGCTGAGAATATATGATTTGTTTAGCCAGTTGGTTGCTCACATAAAGACCATACTTTTGAGACATTCTTGTCATTATGGCATTATCAAGCTCTCTTTGGACGATTCCTTGCAACATTGCATTGCGAATATCATCGCTTATTTCAAAGCTGTCGCCGAACATATTTCTTGCAAGTTGCTGCTCACGTTGCAGTTGTATCTGAATTTGGTCAACATAAACCACTACATCGTCAACTTTAATGGCAGGCGTGTTTTTCATTCCGCCCACATATCCGGCTACTCCGAACAAAGACATAAAACTTAAGGCAGTAAGAATAAGAATACCCTTAACAAACCAAGAATTTTTCATTTTGCCCAATTTACTAATCATAATATCATAATCCTATTTCTTGAAATATCTATTGAAACATCTAAGAGATTATATGAGATAAAAGAAGTTTTGCAAGAGTTAATGATTCGTGTTGAAAAGTTTTTTTATACGTGCTAATAAAGACGAAACAAACATTAAAAAGGGTAAAAAAATGGCAAGAAAATTACTTATTGCAGGCAATTGGAAGATGAACGGCCTCCTTAAAGACGGTGTTGATTTAGCTAAAGGAGTTGCGGCTGAAGTTAAAAGTTTAGGCAAAACAGACCTTGAGTTCTTGGTTTGTCCTCCTTTCCCAATCTTAACATTTGTAAAAAAAGCCCTTCGCGGAGCTAAAGTTGCACTTGGCGCACAAGATTGCCATTTTGATGTTAAAGGCGCTCATACTGGCGATGTCAGCCCGGTAATGTTAACAGATGTTGGTTGCACCTATGTAATATTGGGTCACTCTGAAAGACGCGCAGACCACGACGAGTCTAATGAGCTAATCAGCAAAAAAACAATAGCCGCTCACCAAAACGGTTTAAAAACAATCGTTTGCATTGGTGAAACTGAGGCAGAACGTGACGAAGGCAAAACCATCGATGTTTGCACAAAACAGATTTTGGGCTCAGTTCCTTCTTGTGCAGATGCTAAAAACACCGTAATTGCTTACGAGCCTGTTTGGGCTATCGGCACCGGCAAAACTCCTACATCTAAAGATGTTCAAGAGGTTCATGCCGCAATTCGTAAAGTTTTATCAAAAAAATTAGGCAAATCTATTGCAAATAAAATGAGAATTCTTTATGGTGGCTCGGTAAAACCTTCAAACGCTAAAGAATTTTTATCTTTAGAAGACGTAGATGGCGCATTAATCGGCGGAGCAAGCCTTAAGGTTGAAGATTTCTTGGGCATTGCCAAGAATGCAGTAAAATAATCCGGTATCATTGCGTGCTATTCAGGGCGCAGTAATCTTGGTAAGTAAAAGGAAAGTATATATAAGATGGAAACAGTTCTATTAGTAATTCATTTAATGGTGGCCATTTTCTTGGTTGGCATAATCTTGATTCAGCGCTCTTCAGGCGGAGCTTTGGACGGGCTCGGCGGCGGCAGCGGCGCATCAAGCTTTTTAAGCGCACGCGGCACTGGCAACTTCTTAACCAAGACCACAGCCATTTTGGCAACAATCTTCATTGTTACCAGCATTTCATTATCTTTATATTACAGAGGCGGCGACAGAAGAGCAGCATCAATACTTGATACTGCACCGGTATCATCAGCACCGGTTGAACCTATGGTCCCAGTAGCTGGAGAGTAATATGATAACAACTGACAACATAAGGCACCTTATACCGTAAGGTGCCTTAGTCACTTTAAACAACCCTATAAAATAAATAAAAATACAGGAAATACAAATACTAGGAGAAACTAAAAAATGTCAAAAACTAAGTCTAATAATGCCAGGTTCATATTTATTACCGGTGGAGTAGTATCATCACTGGGCAAGGGTTTGGCTTCTGCATCTCTGGCGGCAATTCTTCAGGCCCGTGGTTTTAAGGTGCGTTTGCGTAAGCTTGATCCATATTTGAACGTAGACCCAGGCACTATGAGCCCTTACCAACATGGTGAAGTATTTGTCACTGATGATGGCACCGAGGCAGACTTGGATTTAGGCCACTATGAACGATTCTCTGCTGTTCCTGCCACCAAGCACGACAGTATTACTACCGGCAAAATATATTCTCGCGTAATTGAAAAAGAAAGAAACGGAGACTATCTTGGTGCCACAATTCAGGTTGTGCCTCATGTTACTAATGAGATTAAAGAGTTTATATTGTCAGGCATTACTGATGAGGACTTTGTTCTTTGCGAAATCGGCGGTACTGTTGGTGACATCGAAGGCCAGCCATATCTAGAGTCTATTCGTCAAGTTGCATATGATTTGGGCCGCGAGAGAACCATGTTCATCCATGTAACCTTGCTTCCATTCATTCCAACAGCCGGAGAGCTCAAAACCAAACCAACTCAGCACTCTGTTAAAAAACTTCAGGAATATGGAATCCAGCCTGACATGCTTCTTTGCCGTTCTCAAATAGAAATCCCTCAGAACGAGAAGAAAAAGCTTGCATTGTTCTGCAACGTTAGAGAAGAAAACGTTATCACTGCACCAGATGTTAAAACCATTTATGAAGTGCCTATTGTTTATTCTTCAGAAGGTATGGATACACAGGTTTGCCGCCACTTTAATATCGAGTGCAAAAACAAGCCTGACTTAAGAAAATGGATTGACATTGTTGACACCGTCAAAAACCCTAAAGGCGAGGTAAAAATCGCCGTTGTTGGAAAATACACTGCATTATTAGAGGCTTACAAGTCGTTAAATGAGGCAATAACTCACGGTGGCATAGCTAACTCTTTTAAAGTAAAGGTAAAATGGGTTAACTCTGAAGAGCTTACCGACCAAAATGCTGATTTATATTTGAAAGATGTAAATGCTATTGTGGTTCCCGGCGGCTTTGGCAAAAGAGGAACAGACGGCAAGTTGGCAGGCATAAAATATGCTCGCGAGCACAACATTCCTTTCTTAGGCATTTGTTTCGGCATGCAGCTTGCAGTTATTGAGACTTTGCGTAATGTTGCCGGTATCAAAACCGCTAACACTACAGAGCTTGACAATGGCTGCGAACCTGTTGTCGGTATGATGAGTGACTTCACTAAAGACGGCAAACTGGGCGGCACAATGCGCCTTGGTGCATATGAAAGCTGCATTACTGGTAAAGACAGCCACGTAAGCAAAATTTATAAATCAGAGAAGATTTCAGAGCGTCACCGTCACAGATACGAGGTTAATAAAGAATATGAGAAAGCCTTAAAAGACAGCGGAATGGAGATCGTTGCTTGGTCTCCTGATAAAACCCTGCCTGAGATTGTAGAAATACCTAACCATCCTTGGTTCGTGGGCGTACAGTTCCATCCGGAACTAAAGTCAAAACCATTTGACCCACATCCGTTATTTGTGTCTCTGATTGCTGCGGCAATAGAAAGAGGCCAAAAGAAATAAAAAACTAAAGCC
>JAISFX010000028.1 GCA_031263385.1 Lactobacillus sp. | reverse complement strand
TTCTGCTTGATCTTAACGATGCTTTTGAGCAATCGGAAAATATTTTCCATGAGATGTAAATCAAAATCAATTGTTTAATATAAAATTCTTAACTTATGATAGTAAAAGTAAGCAAGCTTGCTCCTACAAATGATGTTGTATACTCACGGTATGATATTATAGGGACATGTTATTGGGAGCGGCGTAACATTAGGTATAATTGTTTTGGTGAAGTGAACAAATCCAGAGCCTTGGAAGAGATGAAAATCTTAAGCGAGTTAAATAACGATGCGCTGGTTGTCTCCATAATTGAAGGAGTGACGATTGGTGTGGATGTCTTTACAGACTTGCATCAACTCTCGAACGAGATTGTTCAACACAACTTCGATAATTATGACTATTGAAAAAAAACGAATAAAGACGGCCTAATCTAACAGCCGTCTTTATTTTTTGCTTAAAATGTATTTGAGTTTTTTGAGAGCTTGCTGTTTGGCCTGAGAAATCGGCAGGTTTGAAGGAACAACAACAGCTGCCTCTATCCCTGTAATTGGGTCAATCGCTGTGACCTTTACAGAATTTCCGATTTTAATAAGCTCAAAAAGAATTTCCGCCATTTTTTACCTTTACCTGAATTGCTAAGTTTTGTTCATTTTCGGGTGATTTTGCCACCGAATTGGTCAAATTTTTAATAATATTCCTCTCTGTCTCTTGTTTGGCTTTTTTTATGAGTTTGTTTTTTTCATCAAAAACAGAGTCTCTAATTTGGACCGCTTCCTTTTCAGTAGGGACAAAAGCCAAATCAGGATTATCACTATCTAAGAACTCATAAGCTTTTTTCAATATCTCGTCATTGCGAATTGTTTTGAGGTCTGTAAAAAGGCTTAATAGTTGTTTTTTTGCCGCCTCAACATTGCTTTGTCTATCAATATCAAAAGATTTATCTTTTACTAAGGTAAATTTTTTGTTGTATTTAACACTAAGGTTGCCGATTTTAGAATCGGGTAACTCGCTGCTCTCAAAAAGATTAGGCGGAACTCTTAATGCAATGTTTTCTCGGCGGTCTTTTTTTAGTTTCTCTTTATCAAAAACCAATGACAGCTTTATTTGCGGGCTTTCAAGTCTGGTTATGCCGCCAACCTCATGATATTTATCTTCATCCATGATGTATTTGAAGTCAAAATAGTCTCCTACCATAACAACAGAATATACTCCACCCTTAAAGTCTTGGGAGTTGCTCTTAAAATATCTGTCAAAACGAGCCTTCTTTTGCTCGTCTGTAGAGTGAGCATATTTTGCCTCTGAACATTTTTCAGGAAGCTCGTCTATGAGGTCGTAGTCATTATCATTTGTCATTGAAATTTGCCATTTTCATTAAATTTAGGCTGTAAAATAGCATGCACAGACGAAATCGTCAATAAAGAACCAAGCGCAAAATGAAGCAGGTAAACGAATATTATTTGAAGAATTTATTGCTTTTGGGGAAGCCGTTAGGAACCATCTTTCCGCTTCCGGCACGGTGACCAAGCCAAGTGATTAAGTCAAACTCTGTTCCGATACCATTGCCACGGTTGAAGCTGAAGCCTTCTTCCTCTTTGAAAATTTGGATATCTGAGATATGACCGTCTTTATATTTTTGAAGAGCAACACCCCTGCCCCTTGCCATGGTTGGGATTTCTTCAATATTAAAGACCAAAAGTTTGCGGTTGTTGCCAACAACAGCAACCATATTGCCGGTGACAGGGATACAGTAAACGGCTTTCTCTTTATCTTCTAAGTTCATGATTTTACGGCCGTTTCTGGTTTGAGCCAAGATGTGGCTGTTTTCAACAACGAAGCCTTTGCCAGCATCGGAGGCAACCAGATAAGATATGTCAGGCTCATAAGTAAACATGCTTACAACTTCGTCAGTATTGCCTAAGTCAACCATTAGTCTTAAAGGCTGACCGAATCCGCGGCCACTTGGGATTTCATGAGCAGAAACAGTAAAGAATTTGCCTGATGTATCAAACATTACAATTTTATCAGTTGACTGGGCATGAATTGCGAAAGACAGGCTGTCATCATCTTTGAATTTGAACTCTTCTTCAAGATTAGCATGGCCTTTAATGTATCTAATCCAACCTTTTTCTGACAAGATTACGGTAATAGGTTCTTTTTCAACAAGAACTTCTAATGGGACTTCGATTTCTTCAGAGATTTCAGCAAAGTCTGTGCGGCGTTTGCCCAAGGCAGTCTTTTTGCTGAACTTGTCTTTGATTAACTTAATCTCAAGAGAGATTGCTTCCCAACGTTTGCCTTCATCAGCCAACAGAGCTTCAAGCTCGGCTTTTTCTGCTGACAGGTCGTCAAATTCTTTTTTAATTTCAACTTCTTCAAGCTTGCGAAGAGAGCGAAGCTTCATGTTCAAAATGGCTTCTGCTTGATTTTCTGTGAGCTTGAACTTCTTCATCATCTTCGCTTTAGGCTCATCTTCTACACGGATGATGCGGATGATTTCATCAAGGTTAAGATATGCTATCAAATAGCCAGCCAAAATTTCAAGACGGTTGTTTATCTTGTCTAATCTGTACTGAACGCGACGCTGCAAAACATTAATGCGATGCTTTAAGAAATCTGCCAGAACCTCTTTAATGCTCATAACTCTTGGCACGCCGTCAGAATCCAAAACATTCATATTCATATTGAATTTGACTTCAAGCTCTGTCTGTTTGTAGAGGTGTTCCATTAAAAGAGCGGCATCAACAGTGCGGTTCTTCGGCTCTAAAACAATGCGCACATCTTGGGCAGATTCATCACGAACATCTGTTAAGAGAGGGACTTTCTTCTCATTAATCAAGATAGCGATTTTTTCAATTAATTTAGATTTTTGAACCTGATACGGGATTTCGGTAATGATAATCTGATACAAGCCATGGCTCAGTTCTTCTTTTTGCCATTTTGCACGGATTCTAAAGCTGCCCTTGCCTTGTTTATAAGTGGCTAAGATTGAAGAATAGCTGTCAACAATAGTGCCGCCGGTAGGAAAATCTGGGCCTTTGATTTTTTTGACCAGAGGGTCTTCATCGCAATCGGGTTTTTCAATCAAATATAAAAGTGCATCGCAGACTTCACTTAAATTGTGCGGAGGAATGTTGGTGGCCATACCAACAGCAATACCTGATGAACCATTACAAAGCAGGTTTGGAACCATGCCCGGCATTACAACAGGTTCGTGCTCTTCGCCGTCATAGGTCTCGCGGAAGTCAACAGCGTTTTCGTTAAGTCCTTCCATCATAGCCATAGCATATTCGGTCAATTTCGCCTCGGTATAACGCATGGCAGCTGCGCCGTCACCGTCGATATTGCCGAAGTTGCCTTGGCCATCAACCATTGGGTAACGAACAGAGAAATCTTGCGCCAGACGAACCATTGCCTGATATACAGCGCTATCACCGTGAGGGTGATATTTACCGATAACATCACCAACCACACGGGCGCACTTCTTGTAACCTGATTTGGGGTCAAGATGCAGTTGGCGCATAGCATAAAGCAGACGACGATGCACAGGCTTAAGGCCATCCCTTACATCAGGCAAGGAACGAGATACGATTGTGGACATAGCGTAAGAAAGATATCTTTTGCTAAGCTCTTCAGCGAGTTGTACGTCTTTTACTTTTTCAGTTGGTTCGGTCATTTCTTATGTACTTATATATTTAATTGCGAAAGCAAATTAGCACGGCTTTGAGGGAATTTCAAGTTGTGAGTGCTAAAAAAATTTTTATTGAGGAAAAACTCGGTCATTTTTAGGAGGTTTTTGACATCAGGTGCTTGTGGATGATAATTGTTGTCTAAGATGTAATGCGGAAAAGCAAAGAGCCTGTCTTTGTATGGGAGTCCTGCCTCATAAGAAACAGCTTTGGCTGTTTTAGGGGATACAAATGTGAGGTTGTCAGTAGCTCCGGTGGCTGAACATTCGGATAAATCGAGCCCGATTCCAAGATAGTCTAAAAGATAATATTCAAAGTAAGAATAGTTACTTACCCAATTATCTTCAAGTATAAGGTTAAAAAAGCTATCGATATAATAAAACAGTCTTTCGATGTTGTCTTTCTCGGGCAGGCAGCCATTGCATAAAGCACACAAGGATGACAAGCAAGCAAGTTTTCTGGGGTCGCTTAAGAAATTGACCGAGGTTGGGGCTAGGAGTTCACACTTGAAGCTTAACATGTTTTCTTCTACACGGGCATAAGCATCTACTCTTATATAATTGCCTAACTGATAGATTCCTAAAGATTTTTTGCTTAGCCCCCCTTTGGCATAGCCCACGATTTTGCCGTGCTCGCGCGTGACAACGGTGAGAATTAAAGAGCTCTCGCCGTGTTTGCGCATATTTATAATATAGCCTTCATCAGTTATGTTCATGTTTGCCTCTTAATAGATATCTAGCAAATTAACCGCACGAAAGCAATGATTTAAAACAATAAAACAGGCAAGTAATTAGAACTTGCCTGTTTTAGTACAAATATTTTAGATTAGTACTCGATTTGGATAGATTTGGTTATGGCATCATATTTCTGCCAGTTCTCAATTTGTCTTTCCATATCTTTTAGTGGTATCATGTTCGGACCGTCAGATAATGCTTTTTCCGGGTTATCATGGGTCTCAGCAAAGATACCGGCAACGCCAACAGCAATTGCAGCGCGAGCCATTGCCGGAGCTAGCCAACCCTGTCCACCACTTGATGTGCCTTGACCACCGGGTTGTTGAACAGAGTGTGTGCAGTCCATAATCAATGGGCAGCCTGTGTCTATTGCCATTTGCGGAAGGCCTTTCAAATCTGTTACAAGAGTGTTGTAGCCAAAGCTTGAGCCACGCTCGGTAATGCAGATATTAGGGTTGCCGCTGTCGATTGATTTTTGGATAACGTTTTTCATCTCCCAAGGGGCGGCAAACTGACCTTTTTTAACGTGGATGACTTTGCCGGTTTTGGCTGCAGCCACTAATAAGTCTGTCTGACGGCTCAAAAATGCAGGGATTTGGAGGACATCAACGTGTTTAGCAACCTCGGCGCACTGTTCCTCTGTATGAATATCTGTTACAACAGGGCAGCCATAAAGTTTTTTAATCTCGTCAAAGGTTTCCATACCTTTTTCCAGCCCTACTCCTCTGATGCTGTTGATTGAAGTGCGGTTAGCTTTGTCAAAAGATGCTTTAAAAATGTAATTAATGCCTCTTCTTTTAGTGATTTCTACCAACCAGCCAGCCATATCAATAGCATGCTGTTTGGATTCTATCTGGCAAGGTCCTGCCATTAAGAATATAGGGTGTTTATTACTGATTTCAAAATTTGCAATTTTTACTACGCGTTGCTCCACCATTTAAGATGCCTTTCTATCGTTAAAACCATGTTTGAGGTTAGCAACATTTATTGATGTTTGCAAACAAAAAGAGGTTCGCTTGTTAAAAGCGAACCTCTGTCTTTGTTCTGAGCTGTGTTAAGCTATTTGCAAATTTTCTTAAGACCTTGGGTAGTTGTTTTTATACAATGGTCTAAATGCTTATTACTTTCGGACAGCTCTTCATTAGTATCACCATCGGTTGGCATACTTAGGTAGGTTTGTATCTCGGCATCATACTGGTACAGAACTGTCAGCATGTCCATA
>JAISFX010000156.1 GCA_031263385.1 Lactobacillus sp. | reverse complement strand
ATAATCCTGAGACAAGATATTCATACCAGTTGGGTGATGGCAAGCTCTTATCAGAGTTAACCGGACTGCCTGTGGTAAACAACTTTCATAAAGCAGATATTTTGGCCGGAGGGCAAGGTGCGCCTTTGTATCCGGTATATTTTGAGGCATTGTGCCGCGATATTGAAAAGCCTTTAGCGGTGCTTAATATCGGCGGTATATCAAGTATTACCATGTTAGGGCAACATGGAGAGATGATGGCGTTTGATATTGGACCCGGGAATGCCGCTATTAATGATTGGACCATGCGTAAGGCCGGATTGCATATGGATTATAATGGTAAACTTGCTATAACCGGAAAAGTTAATGAGAAAATTGTGGCCAACTTAATGCGCAACAAGTTTTTTGCAAAATATCCGCCAAAGGCCGCTGACAGAAGCATTTTTCAGGAAAAGCTTGAGCATTTGGAAGGGTTGAGCCTTGAGGACGGAGCAGCAACAGTAACTGCTTTTGTGGCTGAGGCTGTGTCTTATTCAATGTCATTATACCTCCCTACCCCGCCAAAAGAAGTTATAATTTGCGGAGGAGGAGCAAAAAACCCTACTCTGAAACGTTTTATTCGTCAAAGGCTCGAAGGAACAGAGGTAAAGGGCGGTGAAGAATATGGCTGGGACGTTAGCTCTGTAGAAGCGCAGACCATGGCTTATCTGGCGGTGAGAAGGATGAACAACATGCCGTCAACTTTCCCAAACACCACAGGGGCACAGGCTTCTGTAATTGCCGGATACCTGAACAAGGCTCAAGGGTGTGCGTGAATACTCACGTAAATCCAGAAAAATGCAGCAATACCCAAAGGTACAAGCAGATAAACAGCCGCTATAGCTCTGTTGGTTTTTATGGTAAGAGTGCCTTTGATAAAGAAATAGCTTAAGACTGTGATAAGCGGAATCATGACGGCAAAGTAATATGTTTTGTTTTTATACCACCACAACCAATCAGGAAAGCCCCAATAATGAAAATCTGTAAGCACTAAGTCTGTAATAAAGGTTGCATAAGCATATATTAAGCAAACTCCTGAAAGAGGCACAAGTATAAAGAAAAGAATATTATCTTTGAAGAATTTAAACATATTGTAACCCCCATAAGATTATGATGCTGATACCGCTGATTTTAACACCATTTATATTTGATACAAGTATAAAAAAAAGCCCTAGCGCAAAGAGCTTTTCTGTTATTTAAATCGGTTACGGTATTGATATTGGGCTTTATATGGCCTACATTAGGTTTAAGAGGTAAAATATTATGGATAATCTGCCGGAACTTCGAGACATTCATATCCCTGAAGGGGTTTCTATGTTTCCGCCTGCCTATGGCTGGGGGGTGATTTTGGCATCTGTAATATTATTGGTTATTCTATATAAGACCTTTTCTATCTTAAGGCAGAAATCTAAAAAACGTTATGCATTGAAAATGCTTGGCGATGTTAACACATCAAACGTGGTAGAAAACGCAGTGCAGATGTCTGAGGTTTTGCGCAGAATTTGCGTGTTTAAGTATAAAGAAGCGGCTGCATTGTTTGATAATGAGTGGATTGAGTTTTTGAATTCTAAGGCAAAGCAAAAAATATCAGGCAAAGCAGCAGAGCTTTTGGCCGATGCTCCATATATGGCGAAAAACAGCAAAAAGTTTGGCTCAGAAGAACTTGCCAAGCTTAGGACATTTTGCAAAAACTGGGTGGGAGAAAACTTATGATTAAGTTTTTATACCCTTTTATGCTGTTGCTTGTTTTTGTGCCTTTTATTTTTAGGGCTTTAGTTCCTGCCGCAAAGGGGATTCATGGCGACGCGCTAAAAGTTCCATTCTTAAATGATATTAAAAATATCAGCGTAAAATCCGGAAAGTTTTGGGAGTTTAATCCGTCTATCGGAAAAAACTTCTCGAGGCCTGTGTTTTGGTTATATGTTGTGTGGTTTTTGATGTGTGTTGCTGCTGCACGCCCTCAGCTTGTAGGAGAGCCTATCAGGGTTAAAAACTATGGGCGAGATATCTTGATGGTTATGGATATATCAACATCTATGTTGGAAACCGATTTTACTATAAACAATTATCGCATTACCAGATTAAACGCCGTTAAGCTCGTGGCAAAAAAATTTATAGAGAAAAGAGCTAATGATAGAATCGGGCTGGTTCTGTTTGGCTCAAGGGCATATTTGCAAGCACCTATTACTTTTGATAAGAAATCTGTAGAGAAAATTTTGATGGACATGGAAGCAGGTATGGCCGGAAATTCTACAGCTATTGGTGACGCGTTAGGATTGGCGCTTAAATACCTAAAAGATACTGACAACCCTGACAGAAAAATCATTATTCTTTTGACTGACGGCGAAAATAATGACGGGGCGCTGACAATGCCTCAGGCAATTAATTTAGCCAGAGAAGAAGGTGTTAAAATTTATACCATAGGGGTTGGGTCTGAAAAAGGTTTTGCAAGCTCTTTACTGGGTATCAACCTTTCTATTCCATCAGGGCTTGATGAGACAAGCTTGCAAGAAATTGCCAAAGAAACAAAAGGGCGTTATTTTAGAGCAGAATCCACTCATCAGCTTATGCAAGTATATAATGAAATTGATAAATTAGAGCCCGATAATCAGGAAGAAAACTTTGTGCAAGAGACCGATGAGCTGTTTTATATTCCGTTATTGGTAGCGCTATTGCTGGCTATGGGAATGGTAATATATGTGAGGAGGATGAGATGAGCGAGTTTATAAGCAACTTTCATTTTATCCGTCCATGGTATCTGCTTTTATTATTACCGGTGGTGGCAATGGGGTGGAAGTTTTTGAGATACACGCCTAACAAGTCTTCATGGGAGAAGGTTTGTGATAAAAAGCTGCTGGAGTTTTTGTTGGTAAAGGGAAGTTCTTCTTTGCGAAAGTTTGTAACTTATCTGACAGCGGCAGGATTAATATTTTCTATAATCGCAATATCCGGCCCGGCATGGAAGAAAAAAGAAGTGCCTACGCTTAGCTCAGACAACCCTGTTATGATA
>JAISFX010000128.1 GCA_031263385.1 Lactobacillus sp. | reverse complement strand
GCATCAGGAAACCCTACTGGCGGTAGTTCTTATGTCCATATAAATAACATGGATATTGAGGCTGTAGGAAACGAAAACGGAATATCTGCCTCAAACGGAGGCTATGTAAATGTTAACGGGAACGCCCAAGACAGAAACTACCTACTCTTAGATAGCAACACTTCAGCAGTACCTTCCAGTTCCGGAATTTCATCAGTCGGCGTCGGTTCAAGAGTCTACATCCAAAATATGAACATAACCTCTACAAACAATACATTAGCTATTGTTCGAAACGACGGAAAACTGGTTATAGAAGATTCAGACATAGTCGTAACTGACGGCAGCAGCGGTATCACAGCAACAGCAGGAAATGGGTCTGTTGAGCTTAATGATGTCTACTTCATCACCAAAAATACTATCTTTGAAGCAAGCGGCACCAGCAACCTAACCTTTGATGCTACTGACTCTGTTTTAACAGGAACAATGCAAACAGCATCTTCCGCCAACTCGACTGTAACTCTGGATAATGTAGAGTGGAACACCAGCACCGCATCAAGTGTCGGCACTTTGAACCTGACAGACACCATTATCGATATGCGCACTTATGATGATAACACTTTCAACACCCTATCCACCAGAGAATATCATTCAACAGGTGATAACAACCTGATTAAGATGAACACTGAACTAAACAGCGATGCTTCTCAAACTGACCAAATAATCATCACGACTGACAGCTCAGGCACAACTGTTCTTGATATAGAAAACAAAGGCGGCATGGGCTTGTTTACTTATAACGGTATTTTGATTGTTGACAACCAAGCCGCAACCCAAGGTGCAACCTTCAAATTAAAAGACGGCATGCTTGAGCAAGGCGCTGTACAATATCACCTAATGCAGGCTGGCGCGAATGACCCTCTTGGCCGTGGCGCATATTCTTGGTATTTAAGAACCACCGGTTTTAATGATGTTATGAAAGCCATGATTAACGTTCCTGAAATCACCATGCAAATGGCTCGTGCCGGCATGGGCAACCTCAACAAACGTTTAGGCGATTTAAGAAATCAGGAATGTGGAACAATTGAAGGCCTTTGGGTCAGAAACTATAACAAACATTTCTCTGTTGATGACCACACAAAAAGCACTATGGATTTATATGGCATAGAAGCCGGTTATGACTTCTTGTTAGACATCAACAGCCCTGACAGATATTACCTCGGTTTCTCAGTCGGTTACATGGCCTTAGAAGATGTTGAACACAAACAATATAAGGGCAGCCGTTCAGGCCAAGGAGATGGATATTCTCCAACAGTAGGCATCTATGCAACATGGCTCAGCAATCAAGGCTACTTTATGGATATCGTCATCAAAAGCTTCTGGACAGACTTAGACATGACCAGCTACGCCTTAAATAATGTTCCTGTAAACAACGGCCCAAGCCGTCAGATTACAGCCGGTAGCGTTGAGTTCGGCCAAAAGAACAAATATTATCTTGATAGGTACAGCTCTCTGGTATTTGAGCCAAAAATGCAGTTAATGCTTGCCTATGCCGAAAGCGAAAGCCTAACCGCCAGCAATGGTCATCTTTTAGATTATAGCGACACCACATCATTAACCAGCAGACTTGCTTTGTTGTTGGGTTATCAAGGTGTGTTTGGAGACTGTTCTGTGCTTGAACCATTCATAGAATTAGGAATTGCCAAAGAGTTTATGGGCAGAACCAAAATCACTTATGCCGGTCTCACTCATAAAAACAAAGTATCAAGCGTTGTTTATGATGCAACCCTCGGCATAAACGCTCACCTTGGAACAAACACCGCCCTCTACGGAGCTTTAACTTACGAAAAAGGCAGCAAATATGAAGCCTTCAGCTCCAACTTAGGTGTTCGTTACACTTGGTAATAAAACAAAAAGAGGCTGCCACATAAAGTAACAGCCTCTTTTCTTTTATCATAAAAGTTAATCCTTTATCATGCCTTTAAGCATAGCAAGTGCTTTGCTTTTATACTCCTTAAGATCGTTCCTCATATTTTTTGGAACATTATCAAGCATTATAATATAACTCAGCACCTTAAAAGGATATTCATACTTCTCCCAGATAACATTTTCAAACGATTGCAAAACAGGCGCAATATAGGTTTTATCCTTTTTCATCATCGCTACCATATCGTCTGCAACCATCTTGCCGCTCGCAAATCTCTTGGTCAACACACCTGTCAGCATTGCAAGTGTTTCATGACCACACCTTAAAGCCGCCAAATAGTTTTTAACTTTAACCAACTCCTGATTATGAGGAGACCTTGTATCTTCAAGCAAATATGCATAAACCATTTCGCTCAAAGCATCAAATGCTTGGTTCATCCTATTCTCGTTCTCCAAAGCAAGTGCCACCTGAATATATTCGGGCAAATACACCACATTCCAATGCAATGTACCCTTGGTCCAGAATGAGAACAATCTTGCCAATCGATACCCCCTAAACTTTGGGCATACCTCAATTAGTGCTAATGCAAAATCTCTAAAATAGGTCTCTTGCAACTCTTCTAATGAAGGCCCTCTTAGAGGCATCCTAACAGCATCCCTTATCATTTTATGTAAAGGGTTCTTCTTTTTTCGTGCCATATAATTCTGTTTTTAATTTTTCTTTATAATAATTCTTTAAATTTTTCTCAAACTCTTCCGATAGACTTATATATAAACCCTAAATTCTTAGCGCCTTTTTCATCCAGAAGATTACGCAAATCAACAATTATATTATTGCGCATCTCATCTCTGATTCTCACCATATCCACCTTCTGAAAATCTTTCCACTCAGTAAGCACCACAAGAACATCTGCACCTTTAGCTGCCTCATATTCATTAGCCGCATAAGATATTTTATCACCTAATATAAGCCTTGCATTTTCCATCGCCTTCGGGTCATAAGCCTTAATATCAAGCCCAAATTCTATTAATGGCTCAATAACCTCAATCGCCGGAGATTCGCGACAGTCATCCGTACCACCCTTAAACGCTAACCCCCAAATTGCTACTTTCGGCTTATCAATACCCTTAATAACATCCAAAACCCTCTTTGCCATATTCCTCTTACGCTGAGCATTTTTCTCAATTGTTGTTTCAATCAAAGAAAGCTCCGAACCATATTTTCTGCCCATAAAAGCCATTGCTTTAGTGTCTTTGGGGAAGCATCCGCCACCATACCCCGGACCTGCATTCAAGAACCTGTCGCCTATTCTGCTATCAAGCCCCATACCTCTTGCCACTTCATAAACATCTGCCCCTGCTTTTTCGCAAAAATCAGACATCTCGTTGATGTAGTGAATCTTCATTGCCAAAAACGCATTTGATGCATATTTAATAGTCTCGCTCGAACGCCTGTTAACATACAATATCTCTGTCTTACCCTTAAAATATTCGTACAACTTGGCAATAACTTCTTTTGCTCTTTCGCTGTTAGTACCGATAACAATCCTGTCAGGATTAAAGAAGTCGTACACAGCAAAGCCTTCGCGCAAAAACTCCGGAATAGAAACCACATCGAAATCAGCCGCAG
>JAISFX010000048.1 GCA_031263385.1 Lactobacillus sp. | reverse complement strand
TAGCAGAGGGATATCTGTTAAGAAAGAAGCCTCGTCCATTTTCATAACTGCAACTCTGTCTCTTTCTGAGGATTTTATTTTTCTGCCCCAGAAGATGTCAAAGATTATGATAACAGTTAGCATAGACACAATTACAACAGGTGTAAGGTTGTACACAAAGTCCATAAAGCTTAGGTTTAAGGCAGAGCCCATTAAGATGTTAGGGGGGTCGCCGATTAAGGTTGCTGTACCACCGATGTTTGATGCAAAAATCTCGAGCAAGAAATATGGGTAGGGGTTGATTTTTAGCTGTTTGGTGATTTGGATTGTGACCGGAACAATTAATAAAACGGTGGTTACGTTATCTAAAAATGCTGAAAATACGGCAGTAACAATTGCCAGAACAATCAGCAAACCTCGAGGGTTGGCCTTTACTTTTTTAGCAGACCAGACAGCAACATATTGGAACATGCCCGATTTAGATGAGATGCCTACAATAGTCATCATACCAATTAACAGGGCGAGGGTGTTGAAATCTATTCCGGCAATGGCCTGAGACTGGTTTAAGATGCCCGTGAATATCATGATACAGGCGCCTAAAAGGGCTATAACGGCACGATTTATTTTTTCCGTGAATAATATTACATAAGCAATAACTAAGATTGTTGATGATAATATCATTGGGTTTAAGTTGAAAATAACTTGTGATGTTTCGTGCATGATGTTTATTTGTATCCTCCTACATAAAGTATTTAAAGTATAAACAAGCGGTTGCTATAGCCACACTTCCTATCATGACAGGTATTGAATAAATCATGAATTTTAAGAAGCGGATAGGGTGGTTTTCGCGAGATGCCATTCCAGCGACAATTACGTTAGCTGAGGCGGCAATAATTGTTCCGTTGCCTCCAAAGCATGAGCCCAATGAAAGGGCCCACCAAACAGGCATCATGGCCTCGCGGCCGCCCATTGAAGGTTCCATAGATTTTATCATCGGTATCATGGTTGCAACAAACGGAATGTTATCAATTGCGGCAGAAGCAAAAGCTGACACCCACATAACCAGAAGGGTGGCTTTTTCGATGCTGCCGTCAGTGATTTCTACAAACTTTTGGCCTAAGAGGTGCAACACACCGGATTCTTCTAAGCCATAGACAATAGCAAACAGTCCGGCGAAGAAGAAGATGGTTGTCCAGTCAACCAAAGCCAAAGATTTTTCAACACGGTGTTCTCTTTCCTGATGGTCAAGACCAATGGTATATAAAAGAAGCAAGACAGATGCGCCGAACATGGCAATAGTGCCGTTGGCGATGTGCAGATGCTCTGCAGAAATAAAGCCAATGATGACCAAGATTAAAACACAAAGAGATTTCTTTAATAACTTCCAATCAGAAATACAATCAATCTCATTCATCTTCATTACTTTGGCTTGAGAGCGTAAATCTGTCTTCATCTTGCGGCCGAAAAGTAGGTCAAAGGCTATGATAAGAACAATCATGGTTATGATAACGATAGGAGTTAACTCATAAACAAAGTCCATAAAGCTTAGGTTTAAGGATGAGCCTATCAGAATGTTTGGAGGGTCACCAATTAAGGTTGCTGTGCCACCAATGTTTGAGGCGAAAATTTCTAAGATGAGAAATGGGTAAGGGTTTATTTTTAGTTCTCTGGTTATTTGGAAAGTTACGGGAACAATCAGCAAAACAGTAGTTACATTATCTAAGAATGCAGAGAATACGGCAGTGACAATTGCCAAGACAATCAGCAAGCCTCTGGGGTTGGCTTTTACTTTTTTACATGACCAGATAGCGACATATTCAAACATGCCTGATTTTTCGGAGATGCCTACAATGGTCATCATACCAATTAACAGAGCAAGGGTGTTGAAGTCTATTCCGGCAATGGCTTGGGCTTGAGTTAGGACGCCACAAAAAATCATTATACAAGCGCCTAAAAGGGCTACAACGGCGCGGTTTAGCTTCTCGGTGAATAAAATTACATAGCTGATAATTAGAATACAGCTGGAAAGTATCATCGGGTCCCAACCAAAAATTACATTAGGTGCTTCATGCATCAATGTTTCTCCTGAAAATGTTTCATAATCTGGAGAAATTTTACATTTAATATGCTTAATCTTTGGTTAAGTTAAACATTCCAAGCAAAGTATTTATTTCTTGTTCGGTGAGTTCTGCGCGGTTAAAGATGTTGTGCAGGTTTCTTATCATGCGGGGTCTCTTCTCGGGGGAGATTTTGCGGCCCTGAGAATCCATCTTTTTTTCGAGCATATCAAGAAAGCTTAAGAGCTGTTCTTTGCTTGCTACTTTGGTTTTGTTGGTAACAAGCTGTTTGTCAGGCTGGGATGTTTGTGATTTATACCATTCATAACCGATAATAAGAACTGCTTGAGAAAGGTTTAGTGATGTATGCTTGGGGTTTAGGGGGATTTCGATAATGGCGTCTGCCAAGGCGATGTCGTCGTTTTCCAGTCCGGTTCTTTCAGGGCCAAACAATATTCCGGTATTGTCAGAGATTTCTTTTACAAAGGCCTCCGGGGTGAAAATGTTTTTTATCATATCACGGCGGCGAGCTGTGGTGGCATAGACATGTTCTAAATCTGCAATGGCTTCGCGAGTGGAGTTGTAAACAGTCGCGTTCTTTAAGATCTCATCAGCGCCTGAGGATGCACTGATAGCTTTATCTGACAAGTGGCTCTCTTTGGGAGTGACTAGCCTTAGGTCGTCTAGCCCACAGTTCATCATGGCGCGCGCAGTCATGCCGATGTTTTCGGCAAGCTGCGGTTTTATTAATATTATTTGTGGTTTGTTCAAGGCTATTCTATCTCGTCAATTTTATCATCAGGAACACTTAGTTCAAAATAGCGTTTTACAGCTGCTGTGTTGTTGGTATCAACATTTATTTTTGTAGGCTCTGCTTTGCCTTCTCTGCGGGCAATGCGGGCTTTCATGTTTTGCTCATTATTTATAATGGTCTCGAGTTGAGGAGCAGAGTAGTTGTCTGCCATATAATTGTTTTTGTCTCTGAGACGTTGGTTGATTTCTATTCTTTTATCCATATCAATAGTTTGCATAGCATCAAGTTCTTTTTGGATGATTGCATCAGTGTTTTCCTCGGCAAATGCAGGCAGAGTTATGAATAATAAGGCTACTGTAAGTAAAAATGTTTTCATAGCGAATACTCCTAATCTGTTGAAAGAATGTCCATGGAGTTGAACATAAGATTATTCAAATCTAGCCCTGTGCCTTTTTCAAAAACGCTCATCATGCCTTTGAATGAGGTGCTGAGAGGGTCTCTCTTGCCTCTGAGGTCGCTGTATGCTCTTTCAAGCCTGCGACGATAGTTTTGGGGCATGTTCTGAATGTTTGAGTCATAACTGTCAGGAATTTTGTAGCCCAAGTCACGCAGGTGCTGGGTCATGGTTATCATATTGTGGCGGTTAACTTCCGGGGCAATCATCTCTTGTCCCTGAGCCTCTGTCCAAGTGGTAGCTTCGCCGGTGTAATCAAGATAGCCGTGGTTGCCGCTTTGACGCCAAGAGGTTGTGCCGCTGTAGTCACGGGCTCTGGCCCAAGGGTCAACAGGCAAGGCGTCATCAAACATAGAGTTTGCGGCTGCAGTTGCTACGCCGCCACGAGAATTGGCTGCGTTTTGGGTTGTGGCTGCAGAGGAAGTATCTGATGTTGTTTCAGCGCTTCCGTAATAGTAGTTCTTATTAGAGCCACTATAGGTCAAAGCCTCGCGGGTGGTAGGCATGGTTCTGCGGTTGGTGGGCATGGTTTTACGCGGTTCCGGTGTAGCACGAGCCACATAGTTGGTGTCTCTTTCAACTATTGTTGGCTTCCAAGGG
>JAISFX010000164.1 GCA_031263385.1 Lactobacillus sp. | reverse complement strand
GAATACGATTATCGACAGTCCGGCGGATACAATGCAATAATAGTCTCCTTGAAAGCGTGATAAAATTTTACCAACGACAAAGGCAATTACAGCATTAATCAACATGCCCAATAAAATGGTGGTGAAGAAATCCAGCCCAAGTTTGGTCATGCCAAGAGCAGTTGCATAAGCACCAATGCCATAAAAAGCAGCTTGGGCGAGCGATAAAAGTCCACTCATGCCAACAACAAGATTGAGGCTTAAGGCTAAGATGCTATAAATGCAAAAAAGTATGCCGAGGTTTAATAAGTATTCCATTGTTTTATCCTTCTTTTATATTTTATCTATTATAACAGGTTGCCCGTTTATTACTTTTTTAATAATAGCTTCACTTTGGAAAATGCCTTCTTCATCCTGTGTAAGGCTGCCAACGATGCCTTGGTGGTGTGTTGTTTTAGCCAGCTCATCAACAACATTTTCTTTGGTTTCTGCGTTTTCAAAAGCATTAACCAATATCATGATGTTGTCATACATGTTGCCCATGCCGTAAGAAAAGTTTGAATTGTTATGATTTTTTATCTCGTCCATTACAGGGTTAGAACTCTCAGCAACATCTACATACCAAGCGCCTTCTATGATTGACATATCTTCTAAGAAGGAGAATGCCTCTATAGAAGTTATATTTGTTGTGGAGCCGATTTCTTTTTGTTGCTTTATAAATATGCTCAAATCAGGGTCAAAAAGAATTAAGACGTATAAGTCAGCGTTGTCAGCTTCCATCTTCTTTATATCAAGACGCATGTCACGGGTGCCCATGTTGATTTTTTTTGTTGTATTGAGAACATTTAATTTGTTTAACTCTTGCTCTAATGCATTGGCAACAGCAATTGGTCCGTCGTGATTAGTAATGACCATGTGAACATTTTTATAGCCTTTATTATGGATGATTTCTGCCATTTTTTTTGTTTCTTTAGGAGGCTGAGTCCAGTTTAAGAAGTTATATTTACCTTTGGCAACATTGGCATCAGATGCCCAGATGTTTAAATGAATAAGCTTGCTTTTTTCAGCAACGGGAGAACTGATGTTGCCAACAGCTGAGCCCCCGTCTAAGAGTGCATCAATTTTATCTATACTCATGAATTTAGATAAAATTGCCGGAACTTTAGCCGCATTAAACTGGTTGTCTTCATAGATGAATTCGTAATTGTATTTTGTGCTCATGCTTTTTATGTGCTTTGAGGCAATCTCGGCAGCCCCTTTGGCTGCAATACCAAGTTTGGATTGCTCACCTGATAACGGAAGCATTACTCCGATTTTGATTGTGGGTTTAGAATCGGTGGAGACTGCTTTATTAACAGTGTTTTTTTCGATGATGAGTATTGTTATGGCGAAGATGATTGCCAGAATGGTTGTTATTTTCTTCATCTTTATTCCTTTACCGTTAGGGGTTTGCCGTTTTTGATTTTTTTTAGGACGGCGTTGGTGCGGAAAATGCCCTCACTGTCTTGCGTGGCAGTACCGATTACTCCGTTGTATTCTTTTATTTTTAACAGCTCATCAATTGCTTTGTCAGGGGTTTCTGCGGCCTCAAAAGCACGGATGATTATGTTGATGACATCATACATATTGCCAACAGCAAAGTTGGTAGGGTTGGCGGGGAAGTTTTTAGCCAAGTGTTTGTTGAAGCTTTCCTCTGCGGCGGCGACATCGGCATAATACATGCCTTCTAATATGCTTGTATCGTCTATCATCGATACAGATTCAATTCCGTTAAGGGGTTTGTCAATATTGGCCTCATTGAACTGTTTGATGAAAGGGTTTACATTGCCGCCCCATATTAGAGCAGTATAAACATCGGGGTTGTAGGATATTGCTTTGGCTAAGAGCATTTTGAAGTCTTTTTCGTCAGGATTAAAACGTAATACTTCAATATCCAGCCCATAGTCAGGGGCTTGTCTTTCATATTCTTTTAGAAGGGCGTTTACGCCAGCATCGTTTCCGGCAAAGAAGGCTACTTTCTTATAGCCTTGAGCCTGTTGGTGTTCTAGTATTTTTTGGGTGGTTTCAGAGGGTTGAGTCCAATGAATGAAGGTGTATTTGCCTTTGGCTACATTAGCATCAGATGCGCCTACGTTAAAATATATAATTTTGGCGGCATCTGCTCTTGGGGCAAGAATGTTTCCGGTTGTAGAAGCAAAGCTTACCATTGCTTTTACATCATCAACACTTTTTTGTTTGGTGAAAATTGTGGCATCAAGTTTGGGCTCAAAGCGGTCATCATCAATAACAAGCTCATAGTTGTATTTGAGGTTTTTACTGTCAGCATCCTGAATGGCTAGCAATGCGCCATTTTTAAGACTTTGTCCCATGTTAGAAAGGTTGCCTGTTAAAGGCAATAGGACGCCGATTTTGATTGTGGGTTTGCCAGAATTAGAATCGACAGATGTTGCCATTTGTTGGTTTGAAATGACATATATACCGATGGCTACGGCTATGATTATAATCCCGAGCAGGAGTTTCTTCATGGGTTAGTTCTCCACAACAGCTTTGCCGTTTTTGATTGTTTTAATGATGGCTTTGGATTGGAATATGCCATTTTCATCTTGTGTCAGGCGGCCTAATACTCCATCAAAAGTTTTTATTTTTTCTAACTCGTCAACCGCTTGTTCAGGGGTAGGGGCTTTTTCAAAAGCGGTTATCAGAAGGTTGAGAGAATCATAAATGTTGCCGAGAGCAAATATATTATCTGACTTATTAAAGGTCTCGATTTTTGTTTTAAATTCTCCGGTGATTTCGGCAGGGTCAACATACCAATAGCCTTCTAAAATTGACTGGTCAGCCAAGAAACTGAAAGTCTCAATAGAGGTCAGAGGCTTGTTTAGGTTTAATTCGCGAGCCTGTTTTACAAAGTTCATAGTAGCACTTTCAAAAACGATTAAGGCATAAATCTCGGGATTGTTCTTTTCCATTTTAGGGATGTTCATTCTGAAGTCATTAAGGTTAGGGTCAACAATATCTTTATAATTTTTGATGCCTAGTTTTGTGAGCTCTTCTTCTAAAGTGTTTCCCATAGCAAGGGTGGCTGCATCATTAGCGACAATGATGGCAACAGATTTTATGCCGCGGTTTTTGATTTCTTCAACCATTCTATCAACCTCGACTTTGGGCTGAGTCCAGTGGATGAAGTTATATTTGCCGATGGCGACATTCTCATCTGAGGCGCAGGCAGAAAGGTGAAGAATGGAGTTTCTTTCAGTAACAGGAGAAACAACATTGCCAATGCGAGAGCCAAAACTGATTACAGCGCTTACCTTGTCTTGGTTTATCAGCTTTGCATTGGCTAAGGCTGTGCGGCTGGAATCGAAGGCGCTGTCTTCAATAATGAACTCGTATCTGTTTTTGGTGGTTTCTTTTTCGAGCTCTTGCATTTTATATAGGACGGTGTTTTTCATAAGGTGTCCGGTATCAACCATGTTCTTGCCGGTTAAAGGTAATAAAACGCCGATTTTAATAACAGGCTTGTCTTTTTCTGTTGCAGAGGTGTTTATGCGGCGAGCGTTATCCATGGTATAAACAGCAAAGGCTGCAAGTATTAATACCAATATTGCCAGAATTTTGAGTGTGCTTTTCTTCATGGGTTTATTCCTTCATTGTTTGGGCATTAATGATTTTTCTGATAACGGGCTGGCCATCAATGATACCTTCGGGTTTTGTGCTTACTATACCGATAGCGGTGTCTGAGCCATTAGAGTTTTGTAAAATATATTCACCAACTAAAGCCTTGTCTTTTGATTGTGCACCTTCAAAACCAAGAGTTATCATTTGCAAAATTAAATTCATATATTCGCCGTAATTGGTAGCTGTCTTGCCGGTTTTCGCCTCTAATGCGGCTTCAAATTCAGATGTGGCAGGAGCGGCATCTACATACCATTGACCTTCAGCTAAGGCCTTGTTTTCAAGATATGTAAAAGTTTCTATGCCGGTGAATGGAATGTTTACGCCAGCATCTTTGTATTGTTTTAAGAATACATCAATGGTTGGGAAAGCAAGCATTACGATTACATAATCAGGATTATTGTTTTTTATTTTGCTGATTAAGGTTCTAAAGTCTTTTTCATCTGCATTTACGCTGTATTTGTTGCCAATTAAAAGGCCTTTGTCTTTTGTAACTTTGTCCTCAAAATATTTTATCATGCTCATAGGGCCGGTTGCATTAACAACCACGATATCCACATTTCTGGCACCATTACTTATTAGTGTATCGTAAAGAAGCCCAGCTTCTCCTTCTACATTAGATGAGGCCATGAAGTTATAAAAGCCCTCGGCAACAATAGGGTCAGTTGCTACTGAAAAATGGAGAGTTTTGTTTCTTTCGGCAATGGGAGAAACAACAGCGCCGAAGTTGGAAAGACAAGTGACCAATACGTCAACCTTATCAACTTGAATAAGCTTGTTAGCCAAAGAGGCGTTTTTATCAAGCTTCATCTGGTTGTCCTCAAAGATTATCTGATAATCAAATAATGGATTTTTTTTGTTAAACTCTTCAAAGAACATGTCGGCAACTTCACGAGCTGTCTCACCAAAGATTGCGCCGTCTCCAGACATGGGGTAAATGATGCCGATTTTGACGACAGGTTTGGAGCTTGCTGAGGTTTTAGGGTCACTGATGCTGTTCTTAATGACAACAGCTATGCCGGCAGCAATGATGAAAAGCGTGAGGATAAAAAGTTTCTTCATAGGTTAAACTCTCCTTTGGAAGATGCCTTGTGGTTTTAAGTATAAGAAGGTGATGAATATTACAAATGCGACCAAGTCTCTCCATTCTGAAGCAAAGACCCATACACCCAAGTTTTCGCAGAAGGCTAAGAACAACGCACCGAGGAAAGCTCCGCGAAGGTTTCTCATGCCGCCGATAATGGCGCCGATGATGCCTTTGAACAAAAGGTTGAAGCCCATAGTTGGTTCCATTCCTGTGTCATAGCCAATTAAAACGCCGCTTAGGCCCAAGATGATGCCGGTTATG
>JAISFX010000159.1 GCA_031263385.1 Lactobacillus sp. | reverse complement strand
ACTCAGGCATCCATTGCCTTATCGAAAAACCTTTAGCCTGCACAGAAGAAGAATGCCAAAGATTAATCACTGCTGCAGAAAAAAATAACGTAACATTATTGGTTGGCCACATTGAGCGTTTCAACCCAGCTGTTATGCAGATGTCAAAAATCCTTTCTAACCCTTCAAAGATTCGCTCTTTAACAGCACAAAGAATGTCTGCTGCTTCTGGCCGTATCACAGACGTTGACGTAGCAATGGACTTGATGATACATGACATCGAAGTAATCCAATCTTTAGTAAAATCACCTGTTGTTGGCGTTGAGGCCATGAGCGTTAAAACTGAAGAAAGCCCTGAAGGCAAAGATTATATCTCTGCTTTATTACAGTTTGAAAATGGAGCTACCGCAAACGTTACTTCAAGCCGCATCACTCAGGCTCGTGTAAGAACATTGACCGTTACTACAGACACTAACTATATTGATATGGACTTCATCAACCAGAGCATTAACGTACATGCTCAGGGCCGCATGCCTTACATCAACCAAGAAGAAATCCCTGAATGGATGAACTATGGCTTAAAAGGTAGTGTTGAACAGTTGTTCATCCCTAGTACTCAACCTCTTCAATCAGAGATTAATCACTTTGTAAATTGCATTAACGGCAAAGAGAAACCACTTATTAGCGGCTACAATGCATTAGATGCTCTCCGTGTTGTTTGGGAGGTTCAAAAAGCCTTGGGTTTTACCAATGCCTCTGCGACACAGGATCTAAAAGTAGCATAGGGGCTTAAAACCCGATAGAACTAAAAAGCAGCCGCCACAAAGCGGTTGCTTTTTTTCTTGCCTTTTAATATATTCAACCCAAACAAAGGAACACTGATGAGATATAAGATAACAATTGAATATGATGGCACAAACCTTCTAGGCTGGCAAAAACAGCTGGATGGCCCTTCTGCACAAGACTTTCTAGAGAAAGCTGTGCTGGCTTTTTCAGGCCAAAGTGTCGAGGTCTCCAGCGCGGGTCGAACAGACGCCGGCGTTCATGCCATTGCTCAAATTGCCCACTTTGATATTGATACCAAACTTGATTGTTTTCGGATTCGCGAAGCCATGAACGCTCATCTTCGCTCTATGGAAGCCCCTGTCTGCATACTTGAGGCAGAAGAAACATCTGACGATTTCCATTCTCGTTTTTCAGCCAAAGAACGAGGCTATATCTACAGAATATTAAATCGCCGCGCCCCCACAGTCTTAAACAAAGACCGCGTCTGGTGGGTTCCCGTATATCTTGATATAAATAAAATGCAACAAGCTGCCAAATACTTACTTGGCAACCACGACTTCACATCTTTTCGTGCTGCCGCATGTCAGGCTCAAAGCCCTATTAAAACACTTGATGTATTAAACATCACCTCAGTTGGTGAAGAAATCATCTTTGTTGTAGAAGCCAAATCATTCTTGCACCATCAGGTCAGAAACATTGTCGGAACACTTAAACTTGTAGGGGACGGCAGCCTAAACCCTGATGATGTCAAAACCATTCTGGAAGCCAAAGACCGCTCTCAAGCAGGCGCAACAGCCCCGGCATCAGGGCTATATTTAAACAAAGTAGTATATTAAAATTTTACCCACCGCAAACCTTGCAAGGAACTCCCCCGTTTTTAACGGCCTCTTTTTTATCTATATAGATACAATTTCTCGTACATTTCTTAGCCCATCTGCAAGATTGCTTATGATACTTTCCTGTCTGAGTATTATAAGCTACCGTCTGCGCGTTCACATCCACAGCCATCACAGGCACAGCAAATACAACTAAAAAAGCAATCAACAAAAGCTTCCTCATTTTACTCTCCTTCGGTCTCCATAACCTGTTTTGCCACTTCATAATCGAAACCCGCTTGCACCAGCTTCATCATATCTTTCTGCCAAAAATCTTTTCGCTCTTCCTCGATTCTGTATGGCCCTATCTTTTTTTTCTTGGCAATCCGCATCGCCATCTCATAAAGATCATACTCTTGCTCACCTAAAAGCTTTTCTACCACATTTTCATCAATGCCCTTCTCGCGCATTTTGCCCAATATATAGCGCTCCGGCTTCCCTGCTGACAAATACCCCCTGATTTTAATCTCGGCATATCTCTCATCATTCAAATAGCCATATCCTTCAAACTCTTTCAGCAACTCCTCAATCCATTCATATGCCGAAAACTTATCAAAATCCGGATTCTGATATGCAAAATCGTTCGTTCTGCGTTTCAAAACCTGTCGCAAATTATCAACCGAAGAATCAAAACGCTTAAGATAATATAATGCAATATTCTTCAAACGCTGCTTTGTAATTTTTCTTAAAGGCTTTTTTCCTGCCGGCTTTTTATTTTCTTCAAACACTTGATTTTTCCTGCCTTTTATACTAGATATAGAGCAATTTAACACAACAAAGAGAAATTTCAAATCTTCTTTTAAGAGAGATATAGGGATTCCTCTTAAAAGGAGACTTAAGTTGAAAAATTTTGACACATGCACCGCCTTCCACACTAACAATGGCGCTTTTTTAGGAAGACTGGTCAGATTAGACGATGTTATAAATACCATAATTGGCAAACACCAATACCCTAAAGACGCCTCTGCTGTTCTGGCAGAAAGCATCGCCTTATCGGCTCTTTTTTCCAGCTACCTCAAATATGAAGGCCTTTTCACACTACAAATCCAGACAGATGGCGCAGTATCTCTGGTTGTTGTTGATGTAACATCTGAAGGACTAATCCGTGGCTATGCACGTTATGACGAGAATAAAATCGAAAAAATCCGCAACCCAAATGAGAAATATCGCATCCAAGATGATGAAATATTAGAAGCCCCTCACTACCTTGGCGGCGGGCAGCTTGCTTTCACAATTGACCAAGGTCCTGACACAGAACTTTACCAAGGCATTGTTGAACTAAAGGGCAACACTTTAAGCGAAGTCGCTTCCAAATATTTTGAGCAGTCCGAGCAAATTGAAACCTTCCTGCAACTATACTTGCAAGCCCCTCAAAACGAGGACGACAACTGGAAAGCTGCTGGATTAATGTTACAAAAGCTCCCTTCACATGGCGGCAAAGAGGTGAAATCTGAAGAGCTTGATAAAGCTTGGGAAGAAGCTGTTGTGTTTGCTCAAAGCCTTAAGAAAGAAGAAATCTTTGACAACTCCCTAAGTGCAAAAGACCTCCTCAACAGGCTTTATCACGCCAGCGATTTAGTAATAACTAAAAGCAAAGAATACAATTTTGGCTGCCGTTGCAGCCGCGATAAAGTTTTAAGCACCATCCGCTCTTTCCCTCCGGAAGAAGTCGAAGCCTTGCAAGAACAAAACAAAATCACCGTTGATTGCAACTTCTGCTCTGAGAAATATGTCTTTGATAAAGGCGAGTTTTCAACACATTAACCAGTTTTTAAGCACCATTGTGCTAAAATCATAAAAACGACAAATTATATAGGTGATTTAACTATGCTTAATCTTACAAAAAAAGTTTTCTCCGGCTTAGCAATTCTTCTTGTTGCTTCGTGCGGCCTTTTTATGGATCCTGTTCCTGAAGAATCTACTCCCGTTATTTCTTCCACCATAGAGCCCATCCAGCTAAAAGTAAGATCAATAGATGTTGTCTCTGAATTCGCTCCTACATTCACTCGTCCCAACATAGAGCACCTTCTCCCTGTTTCTATTGAAAGAAACGCCAGAGCTTGGGCTAGAGAGCGTCTAGAGGCTGTTGAGCCTCACTCTACCAAAGTCGCAACTTTCATTATTAAAGATGCCAGCATGACCGAAGAGTTCGAGAAATCAGATTCTATTCTCCGCAAAGACCGCAACAACTATCGCGCAACTTTAAGCATCGTGTTAAAGATTGCTGATACTGAAAAAGTCTCAAGCGCAGAAACCAGCACCACTGTCTGGAAAGAGCTTGGCATCCCTGCCGATTTAACCATCGAACATAAAGAAGCTCACTGGAACAGAATGATTAGAGAAATGTTCGAACAGTTCAATGAGGCCATGACCAATGGCGTTGAAAAAAACCTCGGACAATATGTCAGATAAAAAATAAGCCCCAATTAAAGGGGCTTTATTTTTTTAGTTAATGACTGGATTCTTAAGCTGCTTCTTAGCAAATGATAACGTTGGAATTTTAAACTCCTTCACCGTGTTATTCTCAGCAATTTTGCAACTCCCGTAAAACACTGCGTTTTCTGATGCTAAAGGCGCCATGCTTGTAAATTCAAAATACTCGCCCGGAGCCAAGTCAGGAAGCTCACCGTTAAAACCTGCAGATGAATCCTGATAATGGTTTCCTCTATCATCAGTGATGTTCCAGTCTTTGCCAACAAGCTGGATTTTTTCATCAGACTGGTTTTCAATACAAAAGTAGTAACCCCATAAGTTGCTAGAGCTATCTTCGCTCACCAATGTCTGGCGGGCAGATATTATTATGTCATCACTTTCGGTAGTCAAAAAATCTGCTTCTTCAATCATTTTTTTATCTCTTTGTTAACGATGTATTAATGATTGATTCTTTTTTTCTGATTCTCAAATCAAAGAGTCACTTACTCACAAACTTATGCCCAACAAAATTTTATAGCTCATTTCTTATTGACTCGGAGTCCGCACAAAAAAGGCCGGCATATTGCCGACCCTTCCCATATTCAAAACCTGTCTAAGACTTCATAGAGTTTATAAGGTCTTTATATTTATCATACTCATCATCGCTTAATACAACAACATCACTTGCGCCTCTAAAATCATCTGCTGCATAATAGTTCATTATCTGGCAGTAATATTCTTTACCTACCTTGTCCTCATAAACATACAATTGCACCGGCACATCAGTTGTCGGTGTAGCATCTGCCAAAAACTTAATATCTTTTTTCTCAAGAGCCTTAACCGCATCATCAAGACTAACTTCTTCTCTAAGAAACTTTTTAATAAGAACACTCTCAATCTTGCCCCCGCTCTCTTTATTGTAATAATCAGTGTCATACATATACTTAAACCCACAATACAAGCCACCAATTACCACAGCAACTCTTACCAGCCAATTGGGCAGTGGTATTATTGGAAAGATAAGCAGAACAACACATACAATACCTGCTATCATATATATCTTTTTCATCTTCTCATCGCTTCTTTGTTCAAATTTCTCTTTATGATTAATAAAGTAATCATATGCATTCTGTGGCTTATCCATAACAATCTCCTCTTGATTAAATATAACTAAATATACTGTGCTTTTATAAAAACCGAAACCCCAAATTTCCGATTCCCACACAAAAAAAAGACCGGGCAACCGGTCTTTTTTATAACTCAATAAACTTTTTATTTTGTCAGTATAGACAACAATTTGCCCTGAGCCTCTTTAGGCGTAATCTTATTAAATACAGCCACTTCGTTAGCAAGCCTATCAAGCGCCTGCTCATAAATCTGGCGCTCAGAATAAGACTGCTCAGCCAAATTTTCATTACGATGCAAATCTCTAACAACCTCAGCAATTGCAACTGGGTTTCCTGAACTTATTTTATTTTCATATTCTTGTGCTCGTCTTGACCACATAACTTTTTTGACCTTAGCTTTGCCTTTCAATGTAGAAAGAGCCTCGTTCATAGTGCCCTCTTCTGATATCTTACGCAATCCAACATTAGTTGCTTTTTCCATAGGGATACGCAAAGTCATTTTATCTTTATCAAAATTAACCACTATTAATTCCAATTCTGTTCCTGCTACTTTCTGCTTTGCGATATCAGCAATTTTGCCGACACCATGTGCAGGATAAACAACGAACTCTCCGGAATTGAAAGCTGCTTTAGAAGGAGTTTTTTTGTTCATATTATCTTCCTCAAACCAAATTTTTACCTAAAACTGATTTTTAGAAGTAAATGACGACCCCCACCCAAGCACAAACCCCTCAGTCTGCAAACATGGGTCTTTACGACACCTGCCTCAAAAAAACAGTTTGAAATAAAACTTATTTTAATCAAAAACCAAAAGCAATATACCACATTTTTAAACCCAAATCCAGCTATATTTTTCATTTTTTTGTCAAAAACCTCATTTAAAAGAAAATCCCACATAAAAAAATACCGAATACTTATGCGTTTTCCTTCGTATTATTCTATGTAACCGTTACAAACTAAGGAGGAATTTATGAAAAAGTTTATATTAGTGTTTAGTACTGTACTACTAATTTCTACTAATGCCGTAGCTCGTGGCCCGGGTGGTCATCATCACCACGGAGCCCCATCCCACCATCAGGGGGTCTCATTCCGCCACCACCAGCCACCCAGACATCACCCTACAGTGGTCATAAGACACCACCAACCGCCAATGATACCACACTATCAACCTCATGTTGTATATCATCACGGCGGGGGCTGCCACGGACACCATCATCACCATAATGGCATGGCTAGAGCAGGCACAATCTTGTTAAGCACCGGAATTTTAGCGTTGGCAGTAAGTAGTTTTTAAGCTAATATCAACTAAATTAATATAAAAAGGATATCTAGAAGTGCAAAACGTTGAAGATACTCAATTGCTTAAAGATATAAATGACGGAAGTCATCAGGCTTTTGGCACACTTGTAAAAAGGTATTCAAAATATTTTTATAGCATTGCATATAGATATGTTGCGGACCGTACTACTGCTGAAGACATAACCCAGCAGGCCTTCCTCAAACTTTGGGAGTTCCCATACAAGTACGACGCCTCTCGCGGAGCCAGCTTCAAAACATGGTTCACTCAGGTAATAATAAACTTGAGCATTGACCACAAAAGAAAGAACAAACATTTTTTTGAAGACATTACCGAGATGGAAGTCGCCGGAGACAACAAAGACGCCGCAGCCGATATATATGAAAAACAAATGAAAGCTAAACTTGAGGTCGCAATCAACAAGCTTCCTAAAAGTCAGCAAACCGCACTCAATCTAGGGTTTTATGAAGACATCCCCTACGAAGAAGTTGCAAAAATTATGAAAACTACAACCTCTGCTGTCAAATCATTGATAATGAGGGCAAAGGAAAACTTAAAGAAAGGACTGAAAAATGTTTAATAGAAAGTATGAAGGCTGCAGTGCAGATTTGGCTGAGAGGATTATCAGCCGGTCATACCACATCAAGCAGAAGCAGAGCCTTTATCAGAATATGCTGTCTTTCTTTTCTGATTTAAGCTTACCCAAACCTGCTTTTGTTATGCCAACCCTGTTTCTGGCAGGATTTTTAATTAGCTTTAATATAGGAAACATTACCGATGTTACAGACTATATTGACAGCATGTACCTCAGTTTATAGGGAGATAAACCATGAAGAAAAGAACCAAAATATTACTAACCTGCTCCATTTGTCTTAACATCTTCTTTATCGGCTTTTTAGCCGGAGAGATCAAACATTTCAGACCTCATCACAAAGGACCAGAGCTGGTTAAAGAGTTTCAGGCCAAACATGCCGAACAGCAAAAAGCTATCAATGATGAGCGCATAAAAGCCGTTGAAATGCTAAAAGCAGACAACTTCAACCAAGACGAATACAATAAACAGGTTGAGAAAGTTGGCGCTATGCAGCAAGAAATGTTCCAAGAATTTGCCATAAAAGTTGGCGAGAAGATTCGCTCATTGCCTGAGGACGAGCGCAATAAAGTGATTGAACGTATTAGCAAAAGAAGATTTGACGGCAAACGCCCTCATCATCCAAAGCCTCGTCATGATAAAGATGACGCCCCTCGCCCTCCTCACGGGCCTGAAGGTCATCCTGAAAAATAACAAAAAAGGCTCAGAATTCTGAGCCTTTTCTTTATTTCGGAAACATCTTCGTTTGTCTCAATGCCTCACCCAGCACCATAGTCGCTGATACTGCCACATTAATAGAACGAGCCTTTTCATTCATCGGAATTATTAACCTTGCCTCAACAATATCATGTACCGATTGCGGAGCTCCGGCACTTTCTCTGCCCAAAAGCAAAACATCATTTGGCAAAAACTCAAACTCTGTGTATGGCTGCTTTGCCTTAGTAGTCAGCAGCACCAAACGCCCATATTCGTTTTTATGCTCTTCTCTATACGCTAAGAAATCTGCCCAAGAATTATGCCTGCGATATTTAACCATATCCAAATAATCCATGCCGGCGCGCTTTAAAGCTTTCTCAGAAAATATAAACCCACAAGGCTCAATAATATCCAGCTCCACATCCAAACAAGCCCCAAGCCTAAGCATTGTGCCTGTGTTTTGCGGAATATCTGGCTGATACAGTGCTATCCTCATAAGCAACCCCTTTCTATTGTCATCTCAAACATAAAGCACGGCTTTATATCAAAAAATCTTGCTATATCTCATACCCCAAAACCAAACAAAAAGCGAGTTGTTTTTTAATAAAACAACTCGCTTTTCTCTACAGATTATAACTATACAAATAATGATTTGACTACTGCCTCTGCGAAATATTCAGGAATATGGCTTTTAACCTCTCCCAACTTTACCTGATACTTGTCTTCAATTATTGCCGTTATATCAGCAACTTGAGAATCATACACAATATAGGAACGGTTATTAGTTTCTTTAATCGCTCGGTCATGAGCCATCCCGCGAGAATATTCGGGATAGCGACTATGGTAATACTGGGACAAAAAATCCCACGCCCCAAAATAGCCATTCGCCCGATAAGGTGCGTCCTCGCGTTCCTTGATGAAATATCTCACATCAGAAATTACTTCCTTAGTGATTTCTTTCTCACCTTTAGCGCGCATTATCTCAGGGATTTGCTTTTTATAGGCCTCTGCAAAATCAGAAATAGTTTCCATTCGAGAATGCCCCGCAATCATGATACCATGGTCTTTGTTTATTTGGCTCGCAAGAAGATGCCTCATATGCCCCCAAACTGGGGTACCTTTATCAATCACTTTTTCATCAGTCTTGCTAACTTTAGCAAAAGACTGGATTGTCTTTAGTAAATAGATCGACTCTTTCATATTCACAATTATTTAAATGATTATTCTTTATTTAAAAATCACCCTAGCCGAAAATCAACAAAAAGTCAAAATAAAACAAACCATCAAAGACCTCGGAGTTTGAGCATAATACGACGGGATTTATCGACACCATGTACAGCTTAGTACAGAAGGAGATAAATTCCTAGTAGTATACCAAAATACGAGGTCACACATTGAAAAGAAAGTGCATTATATCGCCATCTTTGACTATATACTCTTTTCCCTCGGCGCGCATCTTGCCTGCCTCTTTTGCAGGCTGTTCGCCACCCAAAGATACAAAGTCATCATAGGCTATTGTCTCAGCCCTTATGAAGCCTTTTTCAAAATCTGTATGTATCACACCGGCACATTGCGGAGCTTTATATCCCTTGGCAAAGGTCCACGCCCTAACCTCTTTAACACCACAAGTAAAATATGTCTGCAAACCCAAAAGCTCATATCCGGCACGAATAATCTTTGAAAGCCCGGTCTCTTCCAAACCCAAAGATTCCAGAAACATATTTTTCTCTTCAACATTCTCAAGCTGAGCCACTTCCGATTCTATTGCCGCAGATATAATAACCGCCTTAGCATCTTCGGCTTTTGCCTTTTCAAACACGCTTGCCGAATATTGGTTACCGGTTGCCGCAGATGCCTCATCGACATTGCACACGTATAAAACCGGCTTAGATGTCAAAAGGTTCAACATCTTATACTGCTTATACTCATCTTTCATTGACTCACTCGGCGCTACTGTTCTTGCCGGCTTACCTTGTTCCAAAGCCTTAATAATCGGCTCAATCACTGTCACTAAAAGCTTTGCTTCTTTATCACCACCTGTCTGAGCCTTCTTAACATTTTGCTCATATCGCCTCTGTAAAGATTCTAAATCAGCAATCATCAACTCTGTTTCAACAATCTCTGCATCTCTTATCGGGTCAACATTACCTTCCACATGGGTAATATTTTCATCTTCAAAACAACGAAGAACATGGATTATTGCATCAACCTCTCGAATATTGGCCAAAAACTTATTACCCAAACCTTCACCTTTTGATGCCCCTTTAACCAATCCGGCAATATCAACAAACTCCAAATAAGTCGGTATAACCGCTTGCGGGTTTACTATTGATGCCAGCTTATCCAGACGAACATCAGGCACTGCCACACGGCCCGTATTAGGCTCAATCGTGCAGAACGGAAAGTTTGCTGCCTGTGCTGCGATTGTCTGTGTTAAAGCATTAAAAAGCGTAGATTTACCAACGTTTGGCAAACCTACAATCCCACAATTAAAACCCATTAAAGTCTCCTAAAACTCTTCATTACATACCGGGCCATATGGTTGGTACAATGAACGAAACTTCTTCCTCCATTTTTTTACCAATATGAAACGGCTTAAAATCTTTATCATTTTTCTTTTAATATAATATGGAGCAGTGTTTACGAAATGCTCCAATTTTGACTTACGTGCTAATATATCAACTCCGTATTTCTCAAACTCTTTTGCCACCGTCGGGGCCATAATCTGGCTAAGGTGGCTTCTGTCTGTGCAGATTAAATCTTCTCTGGTCTTAAAGTTTTCATCAATTGTTGCCTCTGCCACAGACACAAAATTCCATCCGTTTTCTTCACAAATTCTTTTAAGCCCATCATTAATCATCATAGTTATTCTGTTTCTGGTAGCCTCGTCACCATTAACTGTTGTACCGGTTTCTATAACCGCTTCATCAGTAATGGTCGCAACTATTCCCCAGCAATAAAGCTTAAACCCTGCCTTATCCATATATTCCAAAAGGTCTTTATAGCAATCTACAATACCGTCAACAATCGTCTGAAAATCGATTCCCTTCTCTCGGTTAATTTTCACCACCTGTCGCCTTGCATCAATTCCTCCCAGAGACAACACCACGTTAGCCCCTTCCGGAAGAATTTTATTCTTCACCAGATATTCTGCTTTTTCTCTGGTTTTTGTAGTAGAACCATACTTATTGGCACTATATGCCAACCCCGGTCCCAAATGATATGTCTTAAAATATTTAAGCCTGTCATTACCGACATTGATTCCCTTTTTATATGGGAAGAAGTCCATAAGCTCATTGCCGGTAAAAAAGCTTACGTGAGAATCACCAACTGCGTAAAACATTTCACTCTTAGCCATAACTAATCCTTATTCCTTTTCTTTTAACAGCATTCCGAGCTGGGTAGAAAAATCTTCCAGCCCATATTCAATAAACACCTTCATCAGCTCTGATACAATATCGACCGAGCGCAGCACCATCCCTTCTTCACTTTTACCAAAAAAAGAAAGAACATGCCCAACAGTGTTTCCGTTCAAAGAGGATCCGACCCCTATTCTTATGCGGTTATACCCGTTTGTGACATGAGCATCAATACTTTTAAGCCCGTTATGCCCACCTGTACCCCCGCCAAGCTTAGCCTTAACTTGGTCAATCCTAAGATCTATATCATCATGAATAACTATTATGTTTGCCGGCAAAATTTTATAAAAATTTGCGGCCTTAACAACCGAATTACCCGAAAGGTTCATAAACGTCTGAGGCTTTAGAAGCAAGATTTTCTGC
>JAISFX010000063.1 GCA_031263385.1 Lactobacillus sp. | reverse complement strand
AAAGCACTCAGCCAAGTGCCTCGTAGTGGCCGCGCTGCCTAGAATGCGTAGTTCAGGCCGATTCCTCCGATGTGAACATCGTTAGAATAAGTAGCATATAATGATCCTCTGTTACCTTTAACATCGCCGTAGTGGTCTCCTCTAAGGCCCACACGTCCATCGTTGGCACGGATATATGTATAACCGGCATTGATAGTAAGGTTTTCATTATATCTATACTCTGCACCTAAGGAATACCATTTTCTGTCAGCTTCCGGAATACGAGGAGTTCTGTATTCATCACCAACAGCACCTTGGTCAAATGCCACACCGGCACGAAGCTTCCACTGGTCGTTAACGCGATAGTTCACGCCCACACCGTAGAATGTAGTGTCTTTCCAGTTTTCTTCAGTAACGCTCAACAGTCCTTTTCTTCCTTTAATTCTAAGTTCATCAAAAGAAGACCAGTATGTCTGGCTAACTTCACCCATAACAGCCCATCTATCGTTGATATCATGATAAATACCTGCGCTCAATATCGCCGGAGTAGTCAATCTGGCGCTAATAGTCTGAGCCTGTGCAGCTAAAGGTCCGTTAAAGTCAATTTGCCCTTTAAGTTTGTGCTTAATCTGGCTTCTATAACCAACACCAACACGTGTAGAAGGATTAAATTCATACAAAGCACCGAGTGTATATCCCACATCGGTAGTATCACCTTCCAAAGAAGCAGAGTCTTCGACATTTAAACCGGCCGGAACACTGTTGCTTAGCTTTGCTTTAATGTATTGGATTTGGAGCCCTGCACCTAATGACAAATTCTCATGTCCATGCACTTTATATGCAACGGTAGGCGTTACAGTCACAGTCTGTACCTTAGATGTTGTACCATGAGTACGACCTGCCCAAAAACCCTCATATTTAGTAGTCATTCCAAAAGGAGAGTTTACAGCAATAGCCGTCGTAAAATGGTCATCTATTTGATAAGACATATAACCTGTAGGAAGCAAACCGTGGTCAACAATATCACCTGTTTTTGCAGTAATATGTGGGTTTTGAGTGCTTGTAGGAATATTTGCAGTAGCAACCTTTGCTTTAGAGCGAGGAGCGACCCATGTTGCCCCCAAGTTAACTTGGGTTCCTTTGTGGCGAGTGAGTCCTGCCGGGTTCCAATAAGAATAAGAGATGTCCTCTGCACCTGCGGTAGCACCGGCAAAAGCGTTGCCCAGCGCGGCTACAGACTGTTCTCTTAGGTTAAATCCCGCTGCCATAACGTTGGTAGCGCAAAATACACCGCTAATTGCGGCTAAAGTTACGATTTTTTTCATTTCAGTCACTTTATTTGTTAGTCCAACGTTATGATTCTTATTAGTTATATACGATAAAATCAATAACTTAATTTTATTTCTTTACAAATTGTTAATAATTGGATTAAATGCTAAAAAGTTTAACAGTTAAGGACTATCGATTTGAGAGATTTTGTAAGATTTTGCTTAAGAGTATTGTTAAGGCTTATGAAAGCCAGCTATGTCATACAGTTTGATGAGAAAGAACTACCAAAGAAGGGTGTATATGTCTCCAATCATGTGTCATACCTCGACCCCATTTTATTGTTTGCATTTTTGCCCGGCAACCCTATTTTTGCGCTACATGGGCAGCTTCACCGCCGCAAATGGATAAGATTTTTAATGAAGACAGCAGATGTCATTCTTTTCAACCCCATTGAGCCTATGGATATTAAGGACTTAATTGGCAAGGTTGAAGAAGGTCGCTTGTGTGTAATTTTTGCCGAAGGCAGAATGACCGAAAACGGTGGCTTGATGAAAATTTATGAAGCCCCCGGCCTCGTTGCAGATAAAGCAGATGCTCCATTAATCCCAATCTGGATTGCAGGGCCGCAATATAGTTACTTCTCTCGTACCAAGGGCAAAATTCCGCATCGTCTGCACCCCAAGATGCGAGTAACGGTCGGCAAACCTCGCCCGTTTAAGTTAAAAGACAACCTGCGCCGCCAGAGAGACCACATCAGCGGAGAGGTCTATCTGATACTCAGAGAAATGCACTTCGAGAGCATGTACAACCCAAATATCTCTTTGTTTGCTCAGTTAATGAAAACCGCTAAAATACACTCCAAAAGAGGCTGGATAAAAAGACCTTATTTTGTAGAAGACATCCAAAGAATTCCTAACACCTATAAAGACATAATCATAAAATCTTTTATTTTCGGCAAAAACTTCCAGAAAAAAACCATCCCCGGCGAGCATGTAGGCCTCTTAATGCCTAATGCCATAGCCTCTGTTTGTGCATTTTTCGGCTTGTCTGCTTATGATAGAATACCTGTTATGATTAACTTCTCAACCGGTGCTGCCAACATGATATCGATGTGCCGTACCGCCGTTGTAAAAACCGTAATCACATCCAGAACATTCATCAAAAATGGCAACTTTGAAGAGCTTGTCACAGCCCTTAAAGAAGAGGGTATTAAGATTATATTCTTGGAAGATTTAAGGAAAGAGGTCAAGCTTCGCCATAAGATTGGTGGCTTGATACGCTATAAGCTAAAGAGAGTTCCGCATAAGGAAGGTGCCAATAAAAAGGCTGTTATCTTGTTTACCTCAGGCTCTGAGGGCGCTCCTAAGGCTGTTGTGCTGTCTCATGCCAACATAATCTCAAATGTTAAGCAGATAGCCTCTATAGAGACCTTAAACCTCAATGACGTGTTATTTAATGCTTTACCAATGTTTCATAGCTTTGGCTTGACTGTGGGCACATTGTTCCCATTGTTTGAGGGCGGAAGATTGTTCTTGTACCCTTCACCACTGCATTATCGCGTTGTTGCAGAGCTTGCTTACGAGCTTGGCGTTACCGTAATGTTTGCCACAGACACATTCTTTAGAGGCTATGGCAAGATTGCCCACCCATTTGACTTCCATAACATGCGCTTTATGTTTGGCGGCGCAGAGGCCGTAAAAACAGATACCAGAAACCTCTGGATGGAGCGTTTGGGTGTCCAGTTGCTCGAAGGCTATGGCGCAACAGAATGTTCACCGGTTATTTCTGCCAACAACAGAGTGTTTAACCGTTATGGCTCAATCGGCAAACTTATGCCTGCAATACAGCACAAAATAGTCCCTGTTGAAGGCATTGATAAGGGCGGAGAACTCTGCATCAAAGGCCCTAATATTATGCTTGGTTATATCTTGCCTGATAACCCCGGCCTTTTGAGGCCATTAGAAGACGGCTGGTATAATACCGGAGACGTTGTTGATATTGATGAAATCGGCTTCTTATACATTAAAGACCGTATCAAACGTTTTGCAAAAATCGGCGGAGAGATGGTGTCTCTGGCCGCTGTTGAAAACGCAATCAGAGCAACCTATGTTGCAGACGGAGAAGACTTTGCCTACGGCGTTGTATCTGTTCCGCATGAAAGCAAAGGCGAGCAGATTGTCTTAGTAAGCAACAATAAAAACGTTAAGTCAGAGACCATTCACGAATATATTAAAAAGAATGGCATCAGCGAGCTGTTCTTACCTCGTCGCATTATCTACAGAGAGAACCTGCCATTGTTTGCCACCGGCAAAATGGATAATGTAACCTTAAAGAAACAGGTTATAGACGAGCTTAATAACTCGGCAACCGCAGCTTAAAGAAAACAATAAAACCTCGCTTCAAGCGGGGTTTTATATTGCCACCACACATAAAGACAAAAAACTAGACAAAATCAATACTTTGTGGTATAAAGCATATATTATAAACCAAAGGGCTTTGTCACATCATGAGAGACATAGATATATACAACATGCCAAAAGTTGACCTGCACGTACACCTAAGCGGGTGTTTTCAGCAATCTGAATTATGGCAATTAGCCCAAAAACATCGCCCTGAAATGGGCCAAAATCAGTTCAATAAAATCTTCGACTTCCACAATTTTGAAGGTTTTTCTTTTGCTTGGAAGTTTAAGAACTCCCTCATTAAAACCTATGATGACTTCTCATTTTTAATGGACGGCGTTGTCGACCATATCAAAAAAGATAACATCGTTTACTGGGAACCCGCAATAGCCTTGTTTGAGCTAAAATCTCTTGACCCCGCCCAGCTTTTAGACATTGCTGCCACAAAACTAGATAACTCAGGCATTCATTATTCGTTTATAATGGACCTAATCCGCGGCGACGGCAAAGATGAGATACAAAAACAATACAACTTTTACCACTCCCACGCCAAAGATTATAAAATCCGCGGAGTAGGGCTCGCCGGCAATGAAGCCAAACACGGTCTCCCTCTAGAGCTTGCTCCAATCTTCCAACAAGCCAAAGCTGACGGCTACGGCATATCTATCCATGCCGGTGAAACAATAAATAACAATAACATAAGTCAGGCAATAGAAGTTTTCGGAGCAGATAGAATAGGCCATGCTCTTCATAGCCTTTACAGCAGCGAAGATTCAGTTAAAAAGATTGTTAGAGACAATATACATTTAGAATTCATCCTTTCTGCCCAAATGAGATGGGGAAAAGATGAACGTCAAGCTATGTTATCGATTGATGAGTATCTTAAGGCAGATGTTTTGAATCGTATGTATGATGTCGATATTCCTATTTTAGATTTCAGCATAAACTCTGATGACCCGGGGATGTTTGGAAGATCATTGTCAGAAGTCTTTAGCCAAATGAACAGCCAAATTCATTGTAAGGAAAAAGATTTTAAACTAATGATGAATATGGCAAATGATGCAAGC
>JAISFX010000056.1 GCA_031263385.1 Lactobacillus sp. | reverse complement strand
AATAGCAGATATAAATCCACTATTTTCTTTTTGATATCATAAGCTATTGACTGATAAATTGGTTCAAATCAATATTTGTTTTTTTATTAGGTTGAACAACCTCGGTAAGCTTGCCGTCTATATAAACATCTACAGCGCCGTGGCGTCCGACAGAAAGCTTCATATTCTTTCCGCCGTAAGGGACTTTATATGTGTCTCCCTCTTTTAAGACTTTGCTTAAATAAAGTTTTTCATCATCTTGAACGGCAACCCATGTCTCTTGCTTAACCTTTAGAAACACTCCTTTAGAAGGGCTGACAGGCTCTTCTGTTGCGGCAGGAGCAGGTTGTTCCGGCTCATCTTCAATGAAGCTCTCTTCGCTTAGTGTTACTTGTGGGGTCTCTTGAACTGTATTAGAGACATCAACTACCGGTAGGGTTTCTCCATCAGCATCTGTAAACTCTTTAACATCAAGCGGGAAGTCTTTGACCTCTATAGTTGGCTGCTCTTCAACAATATCTATGGGGTTTGTATCTTTGGCTGTGTTGGCATTGTGTGAATATAAGAGCCATCCACAATAAACAATTGCAATACTTATCAAGCTGATTACGAGATATTTGCGGTTTGGAGCAACAACCTCAACCTGAGGCTCCGGAACGTAGTAATCTTTGGCAGATTTTTTCTTGATGTCAGTCTCATCTTTGAACACTTGAACAAGTCTTGCGCCATTGAGGCCCAAGAAATCTGCATAAGAACGGACAAAGCCCGGACCATAAGGATAGTCAGGGATTTCTGCATAATCGCTGCTCTCGATAGCCTCAAGATACACTCTTCTGATGCAAAGCTGTCTTGCGATGTCGCTAACCTCAAGGCCTTTTTTAAGGCGGGCTGCTTTCAGCATAGAGCCGACTCTGTCTTCGTCGTCTTTCTCAATATGCTCTGTCTTATTAACCACTTTTTTGACAGCAACTTCAACCACAGGTTCTTGCTCTTCGAGGTCAAGTTCCAGTTCTTTTGCTTCTTTTGCAGGCTTGGCTGTTTTTGGCTCTTTGACTGCTTTTTTAGTTTTTGTCGGTGCTTTCACGTTTTTTTTCCTTATTATTAGTATTGCGACTTATCTGGATTAAAACATATTTTTTAATAGATTTCAATACCATGGTCATAAGCATAGGCGATTAATTGTGGACGAAGGCTTTTTTGTGATGATTTCAGCAGGCTTTGGACATATTCACTAACTTCACTCACATTTATTGACCTTATCATTGATTTTACACGGCCGAAAGAAGAGCCTGAGGCCGATAAGTTGCGATAGCCAAGTCCTATTAAAACCATAGCCTCAATAGGGTTGCTGGCCATTTCGCCGCAGACGGAACAATAAACCCCTGCCTTATCTGCTTTATCAACAATATACTTCATTATCTTTAAGAAAGGTGATGACAAAATATCGTAACGCTCTGTCAGCTTTGGGTTGCCACGGTCACAGGCAAACATAAACTGAGCCAAGTCATTAGTGCCGATTGAAATGAAGTCGGCCTTTTCGAGGATGTCTTCTATCTGGAAAATTACCGATGGGACTTCTATCATGAGGCCAACGTTGACTTTCTTTGGGGTCTTTCCGGTTTTCTTTTTTTCTTTTTCAAGCTCAATGAGTAATGTCTCTTTGGCGTCTTCAAACTCGGCCAAATCTGATATCATCGGGAACATGACGTTAAGCTCTTTGCCCTCTGCCGCACGCAAGAAGGCGCGAATCTGCTTTCTTAAAATGGCACGACGGTCAAGAGTTATGCGAATCGAACGCCAGCCAATTGCAGGGTTCTCTTCATTCATATTACTCCAGTAAGGCAGGAGCTTGTCTGAGCCAACGTCTAAGCTTCTGAATATAACTTTCTTGTTGCCCGCTTTATCCATAAGCTGTTTATAGTAAGAGGTTTGAGTGTCAACATCGGGCATTGCGTCAGCCGCCATAAAAGGGATTTCGGTGCGGTAAAGGCCAATGCCATCGCAATTGGTGCTTTCAATATAATCTAAATCAAAAGCCAGACCAACGTTGATATACATACCAACTCTGGTTCCGTCAGAGGTTTTTGATGCAAGGTTTCTGAGTTCTAAAAGTTTTTCTTGGAGCTTCTTTTTTTCTGCAAGCTTAACTTTAAATCTTTCTTGCACAGAAACGCTTGGGTTTATGTAAACATAATTTTCGTCACCATCGACAGCCAAAAGCTGACCGGTTTTAATTTCTTCAAACAGGCCTCGGGTTTTGGAGATTACCGGAATATTCAGAGCCTTGGCAACAATGGCGACGTGCATTGTGGGAGTGCCATCTTCAATGATAAGGCCGCGAACTTTTTTGAAGTCATAATCCATTAATTCTGCAGGGCCTAAATTTTGGGCAACGATAATGATGTCATCGCTATCAACCTGCTTGGCGGGGTCTTTGTAGTCTCCGCTAAGATATGATTGCAAACGGTCGGCAACATCTCTGAGGTCATTAAGCCTTTCTCGCAGGTAAGTGTCTTGAGTGCCTGATAATCTGTTCCACATATCTTCATAGGCACGTTCTACCGCGGCCTCCGCTGTTAAGCCACTTTGAATGTTGTCAGATATTCTTTTATACCAGCCTTTATCTTTAGCAAACATTCGGTATGCGTCTAAGATTTCTGTATGTTCGCCAATGCCTAATTTGGTGGCATTAAACTTCTCGTCCAGATCTTCGTTCATTTGAGCATGAGCAACGTTTAAGCGGCGAAGTTCTTTTTCTTTATCTTCGGCAAAAATTTTATTAACCATCTGGCGGCGGTGATGCACAATGGCTATGCCCATGCCGTAGCCTTTGTTGAGGCTGAGACCTTTGATGCGCTCTCTTCCGGAAAAGCCTCTTTCTTTGATAATGCGGTTTCGGAAAGTGGCCATTTCTTCAGATGAAGTAAGCTCTGCCAAAACAAGAGCCACGGTCTCCATAATCTCGACCTCTAGAGGGGTATATTCTCTGGTCTTTTTGCTGTATAAAGTGATAACACCAATGCAACGGCTGCGCCTTACCAGAGGCACGCCTAGAAATGATTTGTATTGCTGATCTTCAAGCTCTTCAATATGTACGAACTTGGGATGTTTCAAGACATCTTTAACAACCATCGAGCGGTTGGTCTTGGCAATGTCGCCAACAAGGCCTTCGCCAAAACGGAGAGACACCTTGTTGTTGACGTCTTTTTTGAAACCGTAAGCGGCAAAAAGCTCAAGATAATTGTTGTCTATGGCAATGTAGAAAGCGGCAGAATCGGACTTGAAACTTTGGGCAATCGCCTTGGTGACTTTCTCAAGTTTTACTTGCGCCAAATCAGAACTCTCGGTGATTTTTCGGACCACCTTTAAGATTTCCATAGCCTGACTTAGTGCTTTTGTTTTCATTACTCAACCTTTTTACTTGTATATGTAATTTATATTGCCTATTATCCTTTACATCAAGTGCTAATTAATACTTATGGAGAATAAAAAATGGCAAATAATTATAAACGCGGGGACAAAGATACAAGACCATGGGGAACATGGGAAGTATTGGATGGCGGAGACAAACACTGCGTTAAAAGAATTATGGTAACACCAGGGAATATTTTGTCTTTGCAATCACACGATCATCGCGCAGAGCATTGGATTATTGTTAAGGGTGAAGCATTGGTTACTCTTGGTGAGGACAAGATTGTGAAAAAAGAAAATGAGTCTGTTTATATTCCGGTTGGGACTAAGCACAGAATCCAAAACAACACAAAAGAAAATATGGAGTTTATTGAGGTTCAGACAGGTGATACTCTGGATGAAAACGATATTATCCGCTACGAAGACAGCTATGGCAGAAGCTAAGCTATTTTAAGCTAGAGACCATAAATAAAAGACTGCGTAAAAAATATTTACGCGGTCTTTTATTTTACTAATTTTTTGGAAAGTTCTTTAAATTCAGGAGAGCCCGCTTTTTCAAACCACTCGAAAAAGACCATCTCAAAAGTAACGATTTGGATACCGTTTTGCATCATTCTTTGCAAACCGAAGATGTTTTGTTCGCGCGCTCTGGAAGAGCAGGCATCTGCAACCAAAAACACCTCATAGCCGGCCTCTTTTAAATCTATCGCGGACTGCAAAACGCAAATGTGAGTTTCTATGCCGGCGATTATAATTTGCTTCTTTTTAGTTTTTTTTATGGCCTTTAAGGTAGCCTCATCTTTGCCGCTGGAAAAAGAAATCTTCTCAATATAATTTGCTTTTTCTCCGGCTTTGCTCTTGATGTCAAACATTGTAGAGCCAAGGCCTTTGGGGTATTGCTCATTAATTATGAAAGGGACTTTAAGCTCGTTAGCAAGCTCTACCAATTTGGTGGAGTTGGTTATGACCTCGCGGGCAGAATCCATTGCCGGAGTTAGACGCTCTTGGATATCTATTATCAATAAAAGGCTGTTTTCTCTGTTCATCAGCATAATTCATCCCCATTAAAACATTGACTTACGTTCTTAAAGATAATATATTCGAGAAAATTTTAATTAACCAGATAAAAGTGTGAAATACCATGAACTTTAAAGATTTAGGCTTAAGCGAAAAAACTCTTCAGGCAATTGATGAGTTCGGCATGAACAGACCGACAACTTTGCAGATTGACGTTATTCCTTCAATATTGGAAGGAAAAGATGTTTTTGCAATCGCACCTCGCGGAAGCGGTAAAACAATATCTTATGTCTTTCCTTTAATTGATATTATCAGCAACAAGAAAGGGCAGAATATTTTGATTATTACCCCTTCTTCACAGCACTCGGTAAGAGTTTCTGACAGTCTTGCAATATTTAATAAATATCATGAGATTAATGAAGCCACCATTAAAGAAGGTGATGAGGATATCGACAGTGAGGCTAATGTTGTTATTGGCTCTCCTGATTTGTTGGTAGAGCTTTCTGAAAAAGTGGACTTCTCACACACAAATATTTTGGTGGTAGATGACATTAACCTTATTAAGAGCAACAAACAGCTTGATAATTTGGAAAAGATTTTGACAGTGCTGCCACGCGAAAAGCAAAACATTGTGTTTACAAACCGCAGATCTAGAGAGACACAAGATATTCTTGATAAGATTTTGCAAACACCTGAAGAGATTAAAATAGATAAGGCTAAAGAGCTGGAAGCAGAAAAGGTTGCAAGCGGAAATATTCCTACTGAGCCAAGAAGAAACACCAGAGAGAAAAGCGCTCCGCATAAATTTGCTCAAGCGCCAAAAGATGATGAGGCTTCTGAGCTTATTAAAAAGTATAAGATATTTGGAGACAAAACTCCGGAGTTTCTGACTTATAAAGGAATTGTTGTTAATGAATAAAATAAAGCCCCTCTAAGGGGCTTTATTTTTTACCAAGGAACTCCTTGATAGCAACGCTCGGGATTGGTCTCGCAAATTTCATAATTGCGTTTTTCATATAAGGCCTCTCGCTCAGGAGGAATTTTGCCAACTTCAACAACGTTGACCTCTCCTTTAGAGTTGCAACCAAATATGGTAAACAGCACCGCAAACAATATTAATTTCTTCATTAGGGGATGAATCCTCTCAAGCTTATAAATACAAATATTAAAATTAAAATTCTGGAAAGTTGTCTGAGCCATATACTTTTATTGTATTCGGCAGCACTCCTCCACACTCCCATAACTATGATTATGCAATAGCTAATCAACAGCACCATAGCAAACAAATAAAACAGGGTAACTGATAACATGTAACCGTCAAGAGTGACAAAGCTGAAGTGTTTTGAGTAATAGTCTCTTATTGTATAGCCTTGTAACCTTGGTGCTAAAAGCTTTTGCGAAATGCGGAATATGATATTGCATATTATTAAGCCTAAGACGCCAAATTTCCAAAAGGCTTCTCTGAGGCTCAGCTCTCCGTTAAGCAATTTTTTAAACATTCAAAAACGCCTTAAAGTTCAAACTGTTGGAGATTATGCCAGAAATTAAGACGTTTGACAAGCGAAGTGTTGGGATTTATCAACACCAAGGCTCAGAAGTAGCTTTTTATGAGCTTGTAAGGCTTGACACCAAGTGAACGGACATACTCTGCTGCATAGTTGGAGAAGCTGCTCCACACAGAATATTTATCAATAAATTCTTTAGCGGCCTTTGGTGAGCGAG
>JAISFX010000026.1 GCA_031263385.1 Lactobacillus sp. | reverse complement strand
TTTGGTTGCTCCGTGGATTGACCCAGAACATGAACTTGGCGATTATTATGCCAATTTGCGTTTGGATAAAGATTTACCTAAGAGAGTTGAACGGATTGATTTGTTTGTTTCATCTGATGATATGGATGTGGTTTTGAAATCTGTTGCAAAAATTAAGGATACTTATGGTAACAAAATACAATACCATGAATTTACCAACAAAGGGCATTTTACAGAAACAGAGATGGGAACAAAAGAATTTCCTGAACTATGGGAATGCTGTAAATTGCAAATATAAAAGTTCAAGAGTTGCTAGGTATTACGCTAGCCATAGATTACAAGCTACCTTTAGAGGTGGCTTTTTTCTTTATCTGCCTTGACTTTGCATGAGCCAGAATGTTATGATTTCAAAAATGATGTTTTATGGCTAATACAAACCTGTTTGTCGTGCTTAATAAAATCAACACATTAAATAAGTAACAAGGAGTTCATATGAAAGTTATAGGCATATTGGGTGGTATGAGTATTGAATCGACTATAGATTACATAAAAATATTATCGAAACATATAAGTGATAAGCTTGGCGGGCAGCATTCTCCTAAAATTGCGATGAGGACGGTTGATTTTGCGGAGATAGAGTATTTGCAACACAAGGGAGATTGGAACAAGCTTGGCGAAATTATGGCAAGCGAGGCCAAATATATTGAAAACGCCGGTGCTGACTTTTTAGTTATCGCGACAAACACTATGCATAAACTTGTACCAGAGGTAGAAAAAGTAATTAAAATACCGATTTTGCATATTACTGAGCCAACCATCCAAGAAATCAAAAAAGATGGTATAACTGATATTGCCTTACTTGGGACAAAGTTTACGATGGAACATGACTTTTATAAAGGTCGTCTGATTAAGGCTGGGCTTAATGTTATTGTTCCTGATGAGGAAGATCGAAATGAGGTTCACAGAATTATCTATGACGAGCTTTGTCATGGAAAGGTTTTGGATAAGTCTGTAAAAATTTACCAAGATATCATTGCACGACTTGCTGATAAAGGGGCTAAAGGCGTTATTCTTGGTTGCACAGAAATAGGTATGTTGGTCAAATCTGCACCGATTAAGATATATGATACGACTGCAATCCATATGAAAGCGGCAGCTGATATGGCGATGGCTTGAGAGATTTAATCTGTCATGCAAAATAGAGCGTCGTAAGTTCTTGCCGGCTATTATAAAGATTTCGCCAAATTCAAAAACGTAAATGTTTGTTGATTATGGTCATAATAATAAGTTTAATACTTTGGAGTTGGTTTGATGAAAAAAATCATATTGGGGTTAGTGGTTGTTTTGTTGGTTAGTGTTGGTATTTATGTTTATAAACATAATTATAACAAAAGCCTTAATTATGCCGGTAAGCCTACGGTTAAAATTGGTGTAATTGCCCCGTTGTCAGGTGACAATGCCGAGGTATCATTAAATGTTAAAGATGTTTTACTATCTTATCTAGCAGAACATAAAGGTGATGTCGATTATCAACTTATTATAGAAGATGACGGCTTTAAGGTTAGAAACGTTACACCTTTAGTCAGCAAGCTTTCAAATGTTGATAAAGTATCTGGAATAATTACGATATTTGCATATGTAGGTATGACAGCTTCGCCAACTGCAGCAAAAGAAGGTGTCCCACATATAAATGTTGGATCCAACCCTGACTTGGCCGATAACAAGTTTAACTTCTTAAATTATACTCCTCCGCAGAAGGCAGGACAAAAGATGATGGAGCTGTTAGACAGCTATGGTTATAAAAACTTTGCCATAGTACATATGGACCACGTCGGACCTGCGCCGTATGTTAAAGAAGTAAAGAAATTAGCTGATGCTCTAGGTATGAAATATTTCGACCATGCTTATAATCCCACCGAAAAAGATTTTAGGATGATGCTTTTTGATATTAAGAAAAATAACCCTGATGTAATTATATTAATGGCTCTGACACCAAGTATTGATATATTCAGAAAGCAGATGTTTGATTCTGGTTTGCATATCCCCGTTACTTCAATAAACTTTATAAGTACATCTAATAATAAAGAGTTATTTGAAGATGTTGTATTTGTTGAAAGCCCTGATGGTGAAGATGGTTTTGTAGATAAGGTTAAAAATGAGCTTGGTATTGACAATATGTTTTTGCTTGCTTTCTCAGAAGATAGCCTAAAAATCTTCATTAAAATCATTGATGAGTATTATAAAGAGCATGGAGAGATACCAAATAGAGAACAAATTGCTGAGGGAATTAAGAATTTGAAAGATTTCGAGGGTTCTGCCGGAACATATAGTATGGGTGAAGACGGGGTCACTCAATCAAAAGCTATTTTGAAGAAGATTGTTAATGGCAATGCTGTAGTGATTGAGGAATAGAGAATAAACCATTTTGGTTGTTTTTATTTTTGTAAAATATATATTAATAACTAGGATAATGATTTTAAGGAAAGGTTTTATAATGGATAGAGAAGAAGCAAGAGCGATTATAGATGAGTGTGACAAACAAATAGCGCCTTTGTTGCAAAAGCGTTTTGAAGCAATCGTTGCCGTAAAAAAATATAAAGAAGAAAATGGTTTGCTGTACAGAACTCCTGACAGAGAACAAGAGATTTTAGAAAAACTCAGCAAATATGGGCCTGCGGTTGTTAGGGTGTATAAAGAGATTTTTAATGCTGCTTATGAGTTGCAGGGTATAGAGTAGTTAGCTGTTAGTTTGTATACTACAAGCTAACTTCCACTAATCTGGGCCGTCTACATTATAGGTGGCTTTTTCTTTGTAAAACTAAAGTGCTGTCCCCCTTGTAGGGACGAAGAAACCCGCCATATCAGTTCCTTCCAACTCAAGCAGTTTTATTTTTGTCTTTACCCCGGCAGAAAAACCGGTAAGACTTCCATTTGAACCAACTACACGGTGGCATGGAATTATGATTGATATAGGATTGTGCCCCACCGCTCCGCCAACAGCTTGAGCAGATTTTATGCCCATCTTTTTTGCAATATCGCCATAAGTAATAACTTTTCCATAGGGGATTTGGCATAAAATATTCCACACGCTCTGCCTAAACTCGCTACCTATCGGGGCTAACGACAACTCAGAAATTGAAGGAGTTCGTCCTGCAAAATATCTATCCAGCCAGTTTCTTGTCTTTTCAAATACAGGGCAATCATTATTTTCTATCATCTTTTCAGGAATGGTGTCTCCATGGTATTTTTGCCCTTCCATCCACAAACCCACTAATTTGTCATCTTTGCAGGCTAGAGTAATCTCACCAATCGGCGATGTATATAATGTTGAATAATACATTTAAGTGCTCCTTTTTATAATGAATTCCAAAGTCCAATATTGGCATAACTGCGCCAAGGCCTCCAATTCTCTGCTATTTTCAACATTTCTTTTGTTGTTAATGGCTCAAGTGCTTTTTTAATGGCCACATCGGTCTCCAAAAAAGCGTCTGTCCACTTCATAGCTCGCATTGCAATATATTGAGCAGTCCAACTGCCAATACCCTTTATCTTTAACAGCTTTTCCATTTCATCATTAGGGTTAGCATATAAATCAAAATTAATCTTTTTGTTTATTAATGAGTTTGCCAGCTCTAGAATTATTCTTGACCTTGCAGAAATTACTCCTAATTTTCCGAAGCTTTCTTCAATATTATCTAAGGTAAGAACATCTTTCGGGGTCGGGAAAGTATGGGTTAAATCTTCAATGCCCGTTTCAACAGGTCTGCCATAATTAGCAACAACTCTTGCAGCTAAGGTACTTGCTGCTTTTACTGTAATTTGTTGTCCTAACACTGCCCTAACAGCCATTTCAAAAGTATCAAAGCAACCCGGCAGTCTAGTCCCTAAAATACAGAGGTTAGGTTTTATATCATTCATTTTAGACAGCGATTCATATATAGCATGAGGGTCACAGTGTAGGTCAAACATATTGCGTACTCTTGCCAATACTTGCGGCAAGACAGGCAGTAGGTTTTCACTAATAGTAACATCTAAGGCATTTTTAGCAGGGTTGTTTCCAACCTTAAGCCAGCCATATATATCTTTTCCATCTGATGAGATTAAGTGAACTGTGCGAAGATACTTATCATCTTTCACAGTTTCAACCCCTGCAATTGCCCTACCTGCAAAAAATTTTAGCATTTCATCCCAAAGGTATGGGGGGCGATAACCTATTGATAATGTAATTTCGCCGTCTTGTTTTTTATTCTTTGAGGTTTGCTTGCGTAAAGATGTCGGCGACAGATTATAATGTTTTTTAAAAAGATCATTAA
>JAISFX010000139.1 GCA_031263385.1 Lactobacillus sp. | reverse complement strand
CGATTGCAGCCATCCCGGAAGGCTTGCCTGCGATATTATCTATCATCTTGGCTATCGGTGTGCAGAATATGGCATCCAGAAGAGCAATTGTGCGAAACCTGCCTTCGGTTGAGACCTTGGGCTCAGTATCTGTTATATGTTCTGATAAAACAGGGACATTGACCAAGAATGAAATGACCGTACAAAACCTTGAGACCAGCGAAGGTTCTTTTCAGGTTACAGGCACAGGATATTCGCCAAAAGGTAAGGTTTTGCAGAATAAAAAGAAAGTTGATTTTGCTAAAGAACCCGCGCTGAATGAATTGATAGAGTGTTTTAACACTTGCAATGAGGCCTCTCTTTATGAGGACCAAGAAGGCTTATGGCAGATTACCGGCGACCCCACAGAGGGCGCATTGATAACTCTATTTAATAAAGCAGATATAGACCATACCCCTGTAGATAGAATCTTTACTATACCATTTGATTCTGCTTATAAATATATGGCCACTGTTGTTGAAACAAGAAAGCACAACATAATATATATAAAGGGTGCGCCTGACAAGCTGTTGGACATGGCCGAATCTGAGGCTACAAACAAAGGGGTAAAGCCTTTTGATAAAAAAGCTTGGAACAAGAAAATATCAACATTGGCCAAAAAAGGGCAGAGAGTTATTGGTGCTGCTTATAAAATCGTGGACAAGAAAGTAAAAGAGATAAACCACCAAGATGTTGAGAGTGGTATAATCTTTCTAGGTTTGGCCGGCATTATAGACCCTCCGAGAGAAGAAGCTATTGAGGCAATAAGCAAATGTAAGGCTGCCGGAATTACTGTTAAGATGATTACCGGAGACCATGCTGAAACAGCCAGCACTATTGCTCTGCAACTTGGCATTGGTGACGGCAAGAAAGTTATTGAGGGCAAAGAACTTGAGCAAATGAGCGATGCTGAAATGGAAGAGGCGGTTATGGTATGTGATGTTTTTGCCAGAACCAGCCCTGAGCACAAGTTAAGGTTGGTGAATGCATTGCAGGCCAGAGGTGCAATATGTGCCATGACAGGAGACGGCGTGAACGATGCCCCTGCCCTGAAAAAGGCCGACATTGGCGTTGCTATGGGTATTAAAGGGACTGAGGTAACAAAAGATGCTGCCGGGATGGTCTTGACTGATGATAACTTCAGCACAATCGTTACAGCCGTTGAAGAAGGCCGAAGAGTATATGATAATCTGAAGAAAACGATTTTGTTTATTCTGCCCACTAATGGTGCGGAAAGCTTTTTGATTATTGCGAGTATCCTCTTTGGGACGATGCTGCCTCTTACACCGGTTCAGATACTCTGGGTGAACATGGTTACATCGGTCACAATATCTTTGGCTCTGGCTTTTGAAGAAATGGAAGTTGATGCAATGAGGAAGCCTCCGCGTGCTTCTGATACTCCTCTATTAAACGGATATTTTATCTGGCGTATTTTATTTGTATCTGTACTTATTAGCGGGTGGACGCTTTGGATGAATATAGACCTTTTAGCAAAAGGCTTTGATGAAAGCTTTGTGCGTACGATAACTTTGCAGACTATTGTGATTGCACAGATGTTCCACTTGTTTAACTGCAAAAGTGTCTCTGGGAATGTTTTTAACTCTAACTTCTTCAAAAACAAGGCCGTGTTTGTGGTATGTATATTGCTGTTTGTATTGCAGGGGGCGATAACATATGTGCCATTTATGAATGAAGTGTTTGGCACTGTGCCATTAAGCTTTGCTGATTGGAGATATCCTTTTGTGCTGGGTGCCGGTGTGTTCTTCATTGTTGAGATTGAGAAAGCTGTTGTAAGAAAAATCAATAAAGGAAACAAAAGCTAGATGACTAAGAAAGCCGTAATTTTTGATGTTGACGGGGTTTTGCTTGATTTGGTGGGGAATATCTGCCGCTCTTATGGCAAATATACGGGAAAGCCTTTTGGTGTAGAGAACTTTACAAAGGTGAATAAAGAGTTCTTAGAAAACCCGAAGATGTTTGAAGAGTTCAGAACCTTTTTCTCGCATTCAGATGATTATTCTACATTGCCACCGATTGAAGGAATGGTGGAGTTGGTGGATGAGCTGTATGAAGGCGGGTATGATATGTATGTGGTGACAGCAGCTTTGGACGACGAGGAAAGTGTGGGGCGCAGAGAAAGCAACCTGTTGAATGTGTTTGGCAACAAGTTTAAGAAGATTTATTGTGTTGACCAGACATGCAAAAGTGATGTTTTGAAAGAGATTGTCAAAGATTATGACAAGAGCTTTTTTATAGATGACCACCCTAAAAAGCTTATGAAATGTGTTGATGTGGTTGATGTGCCTATTTGGAGACAAAGTATCGGCTTTGAGCACTTTAAAGAAGAATTGGACCTTAATAAGGTTAAGCCGGCATATAATGTTGATGATATCAAAAAAATTATCCTAGAATCGTAATCTAGAGAATTGACCGAGTGCACAAAAGTTGATAAGATTTGCGCTATGTTAAATCTTATTAATAAAAGTATATGTATAGATTTTGTCTTTATTGCGCTTTACTACTTATTGTCATTGGTACGATATGTGTTGCTATAGGCAAATTTGGTAAAGCGGTAGCATGTAACTTCGTCAAGGCTCTTTCGGCTGTAAAACATGTTGGCCGGGGTGACCGTTGGACAGAGAGTTATTGATTGGATTGTTCTTCACCCTATTTCGGGTGCTTCTCATGCAGGCTTTTTAGAAGCCTTTTAGAGCTAATCTTTTTAATTATTTAAAGATGTTCTTTATGGAGAAAGTCTTACCAATTTTAGTCATTATTGCGTTAATCATGTTCATTATTGGGATATATGTATTAGTCATATACATATCTGCAAAAATGATATGCGAAGATGCAAAAACTCAAGAAGAGAAAGAGCAAGCCCTAGCTAGGCTGGAAGATGCTCTGGCTAAGACCAGTTATAGTGTCCATGGCATGACATTTCTGTCGTAGCTATGGTAGTAAGCGAAAAAACTCTGGAAACACAAAAGTGATTTCCAGAGTTTTTTATTTTAAACAGATGTCAGACTATAAAAAATAGTTTTTAATGTAGCTGTCTAAATCAGCCGTGTTGACACGGATTTGCTCCATAGTATCACGGTCACGAATAGTGACTGATTCCGGCTGGTTTTCTAATGTCTCGAAGTCAACCGTAATACACAAAGGCGTACCTATCTCATCATGACGGCGGTAGGCTTTTCCGATGTTTCCGGTATTTTCTAATGACACACGGCCAATGCCTAGTTTTAGTAATTGGTTTTTAATCTCGTGGCATTTGCTCATAATACCGTCATGGTTTTTCTTAAGCGGAATCACAGCAACCTTGATTGGAGCCAAGTGTTTTTTGAAATGGAGCACGTTTCTGACTGAGCCATCAGGCAGGGTTTCTTCATCATAGGCCTCATTTATAATCGCAATCATGGCGCGGTCTAAACCAGCAGCAGTCTCTACCACAAAAGGAATGAAGTTTTCTTTGGTTACGGCATCAGCATAATTTAGCTTAGTTGTTGAATCTGTGTTTGGCTTTACTTTAGCCTTAATATCAAACTCATTTTGGTTTTTGGTATGAGAGCCCAAGTCGTAATCCTGACGGTTATGGATGCCTTCAATCTCATCAAAGCCCCAAGGGAATTCGTATTCAATGTCTTCGGCAGCTTTAGCATAAAATGCTAACTCTTCATGAGGCAGGAAGCGAAGGTGCTCAGGCTTTAAGCCTTGGTCAACCCACCACTGAAAACGAATTGCTTTCCATTCTTCAAAATATTTTTCATCTTCGCCGGGTTTTACAAAATATTGCATCTCGGCTTGCTCAAACTCGCGCTGACGGAAAAGAAAGTTGCGAGGGGTAA
>JAISFX010000059.1 GCA_031263385.1 Lactobacillus sp. | reverse complement strand
TATTGTTATAAATCTTGCTCCAGAAACAGATTTCCAAAAGTTGCTCAAAGAAAAAAGAGAAAGCTCTAAGGGCTTGAAAATAAGCAGTATTTTGAACAAGCACTTTCCTGCTTCAATGGTTGAGTTTTTTGTTGGTGGTAAAGATGTTTTTGTGAGCGAAATATCTAACAAAAGCATTATAGAAATTGCAGGTAGAATAAACAACTGGAAGGTTAAGCCGGCAGGCTCTCAGGGCTTTAAATCTGCCGAGGTTACAATCGGCGGAGTGGATGTGAACGAGATTAAGCCCGAAACAATGGAAAGCCTTAAGGTTGAAGGCTTGTTTTTTGTCGGAGAAGTGCTAGATGTAACTGGACAGCTTGGTGGATATAATCTACAATGGGCTTGGTCTAGCGGATATGCGGCAGGAAAGGATATTTGAGATGAAAAAATGTGCGGTTTTTACGTTAACTATATTAGTGATAGTGCTTGCATATGTTTATTTGTCGGGCAAGAAAGCCAGTATGGATGCCCTAAGAGCCGAGGAAACCATGGTCTTGAAGCCAAGCTTTGATGTGAGATATGATGCAAGTGAGCACTTGATTAACAGCCAAAACTCCAATGTGGAATGTGAGGCAGATAGCGAAATATTATGCGCCGTGGAAACTATGGTAAAATGCTCTATAAACCCAAGTGCTGAGTTCTGCTCAAAAGATAAAGTTCCTGATTTTGTGTTTATGGAAGATGAAAATCTGGGTCGCCCCACAGAGGTCTCTTATCAGATTACAAGGATTAACCCTATTGATGAAAATATGCTTGAAGTTCACACCAAAAGTAATTGCGACGGAACGTGGTTTGGGCTATGCAAAGGGAATGTTATATATGTTTTGGACAGCTCCAAAGGGTATATAAGAGTTAAAGATGTTTATGCAATTAATTTATAAGGACTAAAAATGGAAAACGTTGCGGTACTTGATTTTGGAAGCGCCCGTATGAAAATGCGCGCAATGGAACACAAAGAAAATGGTGAAACAGAAAGCTTTTTTTATTCTGATGAGACTCACCTTGCTACTAACGTTGATGAAAACAACACATTGCCATTAGATTATTTTCATAATGTCTTTATGGAAAAAGTTAAGCATTTCATTGGTCTAGCTAAAAAGCACAATTGCAAGAAGATGTTGTCTATCGGCACACACATCTTTCGTGAGCTTAAAAATGCCGACTATGTGACCAAAGAGCTAGAGCCATATATTGGCAAAATAAATATCATTAGCGGAGAAACCGAAGGTGCTATTTTTTATGATTTAATGAAAAGCAAGCTTGATACTCCTAACTTTTTGCTGATTGATGTTGGTGGCGGAAGCGTGCAGATGATAGGCGAAAAGGGAGATGCATGTTACTCAACCCCTACCGGAACTTTTTCTTTAGAAAAATTATATCAAAAATCTAAAGAAAAAGCTGAGCAGAGCGAGCTGTCAAACATGGAGTCACATGTGTCTGAAGCTATTGATAAAGTATGGAAATATGAGAAAAACGGTTATTCGCTTTTGGTTCTGGGGTCAAGTCACATGGAAAGCCTTATGAACAGCATGGCTGATTTTGCAAAGTCTGAAAAAGTGAAAAAAGGTTATAGAAAAGAGTTTGAATTAACTGATTTTGAAGAAATTTATGATGAAATCAAATGCCAGCCATATAAGAGTTTGGCAGGTTATTATCCTGCTAACCCAGTAATGCTGGGCGGAGTTGATAAAACTCTTATTCACACCATTACTACCGCCAAAAAGTTTAACATCAGCAAGGTTTTGCCTACTAATGAATCAACTTCTTCGGCGCTGCTTGAGTTGTTGGCTAAAAAACCAGAGGCTCTTGTAGAAAAAGGGTTAGAAATTTTTGAACTGAATTAGATAAACGAGGAATAGAGAAAATGGATTTTTGCAAGAAAGCAATTATTTTTGATTTGGATAATACATTATACAGTTGGACGCCCGAATTTTCGGACCTTTTAGATAGAACAATGGCGCAAGTGGTAATTGATTTAGGCGCGGACGTTGATTTTGATACCGCTGTTAGCTTGGTAAAACAATCTTATGCCGAGTTTAGAGATGGCGGAGAGATCTTCCATAGGGAATATGGTATTGATAAAAGAGAATTTTATGACCTTTATCACAAGGTGAAACCGGTTGAAAAGATTATTCCTTACGAATGGTTGCCGGAAAGACTTGAGAAAATGGACATTGATTTGTATGTTTTATCATATTCAAGTATTGAGGCCATGAAAAAAATCTTGAAACAGCTTGGATTATATGAAGTTTTTAGAGACCGATTCTTTTCAGTAGAAGATTTTGATATTCTTACTAAAAATGAAAGCCCTGAGGTTTATTATATGTTATGTGATAAAATCGGGTACAAGCCAGAAGATTGTATATTTGTTGATGATAGTTGGTCAAACCTCGAGATTCCTAAGCAAATCGGCATGACAACTGTAAGGTTGTACTATAAAAACAACTCTGCTCGTGATAAAACCTATATTGATGCCGCATACAAAGGTCTTGAAAGCTTTTTAGATGCTTTTGATGAAGAATATGCCAAATGCCCACACAAAGCAGGCGGCGGCAAATAATCTGTGAGATATGTAAACCACGCAGTTGTGACAACAAAACGGTGGTTTACTTCTTTTTTTGCTTCTTATGGTAATATTTACACAAATCACCCTCAAGTTTATAATTTGAGTGATTATCAAGCTTGCCTTGTTCTTTCATAAGCTCTTTTTTGAAGGCTTCTACGAGTGGGCCAATCTCTTGAATGTATTGCTTGGTAAGGATTTCTGTTGCCTCATTAACCTGATTGCTTCTGCTTATTTGTAAGGGGCGGATTTCTTGAGAAATATTCATTACATGGTATCTTAACTCCGGAATATAATATTCTAGAGCGGCTTTGTTTATTTGTTGGTGAGTTTGCTCATGGCGCATTACAACATTATATTCACAGGTATCAGGCTTTAGCTCTCGGGCTACATATATGACAGGGTCGTTATAGCC
>JAISFX010000126.1 GCA_031263385.1 Lactobacillus sp. | reverse complement strand
GGAATTAAAACTTATAACGCAAGATAACAAGGTAATAAGGATTACCTTATATGTAAAAAAGTGCGTATATAATTTTTTTGTTATGTCAGTCAACGCTACTCTCTTGGTTTGTTAAAGTTGTTGCCTATTAGCGAATCTGTTATGGCCTTAGCTTTTTCAGGTCTCATTTGAGACAAGATGCTTGATGATACGGAAGGTTTCATCTCTTTGAGAAGAGATACGGTAATGTCAACATCCAAGGTGTCAAATATGCGAGCAGCATCTTTGGGTTTCATTGTTGAATAAAGCTTAACAAGAGAATCGATTTTTTCTTTTTCTTTCTTGTCATATTCGCCAATCAGGTTTTTGAGTTTGTTCTCATATTCTTGAAGCTGACGAATCTTTTTGTTGATTTCCTCTTCGGCTACTTTTAACTGTACGGCTTTGCGGTCAATCTCGCGACTGCGTAGGTCTAGGGCTTCTCTTCTTTCTGCAAGTTCTTGCAGGATAAGGATTTCTGATTGTGTAAAGCCATGAGACTTTGAGGCAGGGTCTATTATGTTAGGGGTGTTGTCTGCGCGCTCAAGAACAGTATCAAGCTCGTCGGTCTCTTGGGTGTCTTTGTCTTCGGCCATGGCGCTGGACTGATAAATGCTGAAAACACTCTTGTTTTGGCCTTTTAAATTGTCAAAAAGATTATGCACCTTTATTGAGAGTGTTAGTACTGCAATAAAGATGAATATAGGCAAAATTCGTATTTTCATTTTTTTCGATAACATAACCTGTCCTTAATTATAATTATTTTATTGATCTTAGTGCTTTTAAGAGTTCCATCTCAGCCAGAGATCTTTCATCTTCTATGGAAGGTTCATCTTTTTCTTTGATGCTTGTGCCTGATATTGATTCAGGTTTTATTTTGCGGCTGTCGTTAATTACGCCTTCAAGGCGATCAGCAAGGCTGTTGGCTCTCTCATTGATGAACATGAGGTCATCTTTTAAGGTTTTTGCACTGTCTACAACCTCTTTTAGCCCTTCAGAAGAATGTTCGGTAACAGATCTTAGCTTGGGGATAGAGTTTTCGGCCTTGAAAGTTGCGTCATTAAGGCTTTGGATAAGCTTTGCCATTGAGTTTTGGTTTTGCCTCAAGATGTTGAGGTTCTTATTTAGCCTATAAGTAAACATTATAGTCGGAACAAGAAGCAAAACGATTATCAGGTTGATTAAAAGTTCTAAATTATCCATTTTTCTCAGCCTTATCTTTAACTTTTATTACAACATGGTGGCCTTTGCGTCCCATTGAACCCTTGATGAGCGGAACATCACCGCATATCATGGTGATGTCTTCTGTTGGGGCGATTTCAAGAGGGAGGAATGAACCTTGTTCCCATTTGGATATCTCACCTAATTTTACTTTAGTTTCTTTGAGAATCGCTTTGATTTCAACATCTGTGTTCCAGAGTTCTTCAATAAGGTGGTTTTCCCAAATGGTGTCTCGACCATAGCGCTCACCCATGAACATTTGGAGTAACAGGTCACGGACAGGCTCTAAGGTTGCGTAAGGTATCATCAAATCAAGTCTGCCGCCGCGGTCCTCCATATCAATACGTAATCTGGCAACGATTACGGTGTTTGACAGTCTGGAAATGGTGGCAAAACGAGGGTTGGTCTCTAATCGGTCATAGGTAAAGTTGACAGCGGTAATCGGGTCAAAAGCCGCTGAAAGGTCTGATAAGACAAGCTCTATCATGTCTCTGACTAGATTAAGCTCGATAGTGGTATAAGGGCGGCCCTCAATACGCATTGCCGCAGTTCCGCGGCGACCACCTAAAAGAACGTCAACAATTGAGTAAACCAGAGAGCTGTCAACAGATATGAGGCCGTAGTTGTCCCATTCCTCAGCTTTGAAAACAGACAAAAGGGTAGGCAGGGTCAGAGAATCGAGATATTCACCAAAACGCATAGATTCAATGCTGTCTAAGGATATTTCAACGTTATCTTGGGTGAAGTTTCTTAGCGATGTTGCCATCATACGGATTAAGCGGTCATAAACGATGTCAAGCATCGGTAGGCGCTCGTAAGATACCATTGAAGAGTTTAATATAGCTCTTACGCCGGTTTTTAGTCTGCCGTCTTCACCATCTTCGCCCGGGGTGCCCATAAGGCTGTCAATTTCATCCTGATTTAATATCTTAGAATCAGAGATTTCCGGAGCCTCGTGATTTAATTTGTTCTCTTCTTCAGCCACGTCAATTTCCTCGTTTGCTAATTTCAAAGGTTTTGAAGTTTAAGTTGCTTACCCTTATTGGGGCTACAGAAAGGTTTATGCGGTGTAAGAGCTCCTCTTTTAGCCAATAAAGATTGCTGATGCCGCTGACCTCGTTGCTGTTTAGCTCTACAGTGTGGGTAATGATAACGTCAATGATTCTGGGGATGAGGGGTTCTATTGCTTTAGAATCCTCATTGCTGGTGAGCTCCATATTCAATTTTATTTTGAGGTCTTCCATAACGCCGGCAGAATCTTTGATTTGGACGGTTATTTCAGGGAGGTCATAAAACACAACCACACCGCCACTGCTGCTTACACTTGATTTTACAATGGTAGGATCATTAGAACTTGAAGATGATGAACTGTCACTGAAAATTGTGAAAAAACTAGCGATGCCGGCAATGATGATAATGGTAGGCACAACAATAAAAATAAGCTTTTTACCTTTGCCAGAACCCGCACTGCTTTCAGCCTCATCGAGATTGTCTGAATCGTCGTCGATATTGCTCATAATTTTCTCCCCATAAATTTGGCTTCATTTTACTAAATTTATTTTATATGAAAACAAATAAAACCAACTTATTAAGAAGCTTTAGGAAAAATTTTAACGTTTAATTATTTATTTTTTTATAGAATTGCTGAAAAGGTGTGTTTCTGCGAGGTTAACATATTTTACAGATATGTTAAATTTTGCGGAATTACGCACTTTATGTTGGATGAGGGTTTTAGTTTGTGATAAGATTAAAATAATGGGTAATTTTTTGTAAAGGCTTGATTCTATGTATATTTGGATGGTTATAGCAGCTTTTATTGCAATGTTATATGCATTTAATCTTTCTTATAGGGCGGATATAAGAGAGGTTATGGTTGCGCCAAGAGCAGAATCTACGATAGATAAAATTGTGCTACAGCAAAAGGCCGGAGAGGCTTATATGCAGGACAATGTGTCTTATGTGACAGGTACCAGAGTGGTTAAGTTT
>JAISFX010000148.1 GCA_031263385.1 Lactobacillus sp. | reverse complement strand
GGTTTAGATACGAGTTCGGTGGAGATATGTACTAAATAATCATAACACATATAATAAAGGGCCTGCACAAGGCCCTCTATTATATTAGAAAAAAATCCTGAAACTTATTTAGAAACGATAACCATTGCCTCTCTTAGGATGCGGTCATTAATCATATAACCGGTTTGAAGCTCATTGACTATAGTGCCGGCAGGTTTATCTTTATCTTCAACCTCTTGAACAACCTGATGGAAGTTAGGGTCGAAGTGCTGGCCAACAATCTCCATCTTCTGGATTCCAAATTTCTCAAAAATTCTGATTAGTTCATTTTTAGTGAGCTCTACACCCTTCAAGAGGCTTTCGCATTCTTTGTTGGCAGAGGCTGATTGTATGGCGCGGTCTAAATTGTCTGCCACGGTTAAAAGATTTTTGGCAAAGGAAGATATTGCATATTTATTGTTTTTTTCAATCTCCTGAGCGGCTCTTTTCTTAGTGTTCTCTGCATCTGCATAAGCTCGCAAGACGTCTTCTTTGAGTTTTACATTCTCAGTTTTCAACAGCTCTAAAACCTCAAAAGGATCTTTTTCTTCAATGTCTTCAAGGGGTGCAGCTTCTTCAATCTCTGCGTCCTCCTCAGCTTCGTTCTCGATGAATTCTTCTTCTGTCAAATCGTCAATACTATCCTTGGTTGATTTTTTATCTTTTTTCATATTTTCCTCTTTAAATCTTTAGAGTGGTGGGTTATATATAAAAGAAATTTAGTTACTAATGCATAAGAAGTCAATAGCGTAAAGATTTTTTAAGCTTTTGGCTTTATAATAATGCGAAAATATGATAGTATGGAATATATGAATTATGACCGATGAGAGAATAATATGTCCCCTTCTGTAGTTAATCCTGAGGCAGATGCTCTTAGAAGAATCCTTCCAAAGTCTTTTAATAAAAAGAAGGGCCCCATTGTTTATAATAGCTCAAATAATAAAACAATTAATGAGATTCAGAATTTATCACGTGCACAATGTCTCGGGAAGCTAAGCTGGCCTGAGATATCTAAAGTTTCTTCTTGGATGATGACAGCAGAGACCGCTACTTTTATGAAAGTAGGGGGGCTTGGCATGATTGCATCAGAACTGCCAGAAATATTTAATGAAACCTATAGCGATAAAGGTGAAGAAATTTGGGTGGTTACACCGCTTTACATCGGCGATACAGGAAAGAAAAAGGCCTTTATCAAAGGTGATGAATATTTTGGGGCAGAGAAAGCTTCTACTAAAATAGAGAAAGTTGATGAGTATGAGGTTTTGTTCTTCTCAGAAAAAGGTATTTTGACAAGGTATAAGGTAGGTGTGTTCGTTGGAAAGCAAGGGAACACAAATTATATATTCCTTGGACAAGACAAGTACTTCTCTATTAACCCTCATAAAAACAACCCATCAGCTCAGGACGGGTGTTATGTGTTGAATGAAAACGGGATTGATGAGGTTGAGAGATTTGCGTTCTTCTCTAAAGCTGTGTATGGGCTTTTAGAAAAGCTCTTTACAAAGGGCAATGGAAAGGTTCTGACACCTAATGTGCTGATTGCCAATGATTGGCACAGCGGGGCGTTGTCTGGGCTTATGAAGTATCTGACAGCTGCCAGAAAAGAAGTTAAGGAGATGGACGACCAGTTAGCAGAGAAGATGAGGTCTTTGCCGATAATCCATTTAGCGCACCATTTAGGGTATCAAGGTTGGGATTATGATAATACAGCCAGAATATTAAACTCTTTATATGAAGATTGCGCAACGCTAGTGTTTAAGAATGCGAGAGCGATTAAAAACAGCAACCCCAGAGCGACAAACACTCTTTTGGTTCATGACTGTTACAACCAAGCATCTTGCAACTTTCACCTTGCAGACAGAGTGGTAACCGTCTCAAGAAACTATTTGGAAGAGGTTTCTAAAGAGCTTGGTTTTGGATATGATTTCCGCGATATATTGAAAATGCGCAAAGACCACAGAAACTTCTTTGGTATTGTGAATGGCTATAACAAGAAGTTGATTTCTCCCAACAAGAGCAAAATTGAGGAGATTGATAAGTATTTTGGTGAAGCTAATTTTAAGTTTTTTGATGAATCGCATCTTGATGCGAAGCTTCATAATAAAAGAGAGTTTATTACACTATTGTCAAAGATAGCAACAGACCCAGAGTATAAGAAAAAGGTTATTCCGCTTATTGATACATATAAGTTTGAAGATATTTCAGATGTTGTTAAGAAGGCTGAGAAAGTGCCAATGTTTTGTGCGACTAGCCGTCTTACGGACCAAAAGGGATATGATATTGCAGCGCAAGCGATTATAAATCTGATACATAAGCACTGTAACGGAAAGCAGGAATGCCCAATCTTTATCCTTGGCGGAGCAGGTGATGAGGCTTATTTTGGGCATCTTAAAAACCTTAAAGACAAGGTGGCGAAGTTTAATAAAATCGCCGCAAAGAGGATTTTTGTGTTCAGAGGGTATAAGGATGAGTTTGCATATGCCATTCAGCTTGCATCTGATTTCTACATGATGCCATCTAGGTTTGAGCCTTGCGGGCTTTCGCAAATGGAAGCTATGGCTAAGGGCTCATTGCCGATTGCAACATCTACCGGTGGTTTGGTTGACACAATTATTGACGGAGAGGACGGCTTTAGGACTAAGGTGTTCTTTTCACAAGACAACAAGAGAATATATGGTAACAACATGACGGCTAAGCGTTTGCGCTCGAATGTTAATGCTTATGCAGAATCTTTGCTGAAGGCTCTTGAGGTGTTTTATAAGCATCCGGAAAAGATTAAAGAGATGACAGTTGCCGCCATGAAGAAAGATTTCTCTTGGGATGTTAAAGGGGGCTCTCTCCAGAAATATCATACACTACTTAGGACAGGTCACATATAAAACCTTTATCTAGTCTATGATAACAACCTCACCATTTTTAATGACTTTACCAAGGTCTTTGGTGCGGAAGAAGTTGTTCTCTTGGATAGCTTCTCCGGCTACACCATTGTAGGTTTTTATCCTATGGATGCTGTCAGAGATGCTTTCGCAGTCTTTTTGTTGTTCAAAGCCTGTTATCATTACATTAATCATGTCATAAACATGCGGTGCCCCGTGGATGTTTTCTAGCTCGCTGTATTTTTTGAAGCGGCTTATGAAATCTTTGTCGCCTTCATAAAAGCTAACAAAAGGCATACCTTCAAAAAGCTCTCTTTGCGCAGTTGATTCAAAGCCTTCGGCGGTAGTAATCGGGGTTTTGATGTTTAGCTCAAGCATTACTTTGCGAGCGATTTCTTTTTCAGGTGTCTCAAGCTGGAAGAAGTACATGTCAGGATTTTGCTTCTCTATTCTTTCTAAAATTGTTCGGAAGTCTCTTTCTCCGGTATTGGCAAACTCAGTAGTTAAAATATTGATGCCATAGTCTTTGGCAAGTTTGCTGAACTCTTGTGCAAACAAGTTGCCATACGCGGTATTGCAAATTAGCAAGGCAATGTTTTTGGCGCCGTTTTCTTTCATCAAATTAAGCATCCACTTTGATTGAGAAACCATTGATGAATAATAACGGAAGTCATTATTGCCACTGATAGATGTGTGGTCATTGCCATAATTAAAATGCAGGATATCTGTTCCTTGGAGGGCTCTGCCGGCAACTCCGCCAGGGGTGTTGAAATATGTGAACAGGGCGTCAACTTTGTCAGCATTTATGAGCTTGTTTACGGCATTTGATGTTTTGCGGATGCTGAATACATCAGCATCTTCAAAGATGAACTCATAATTATTCTTAAGCCCTTTTTTTTGTAAATCTTCTTTGGCAAGCAATATTGCCTGCTCTGCAGCTTTGCCTAAAATCTGAGAATCGCCGGTTAGGGGCAGGATGATGCCAATTTTTATTTTTGGTTTTTGCACCTCCGTCTCATTAATCTTATTGGTGGGAAATAATAAAAAGACGGCTAGTGCAAGCAATAATATAACAAGACCTACTAAAAACTTTTTCATGGCGGCTCCTTTGGTTTGATATACTGAATTGTAATCTATTGAGTTTTTATTTTCAAGGAGATATTTGTCTTGCCCGAATCCATAGTTTTGGCATATTGTTGCCCTAGATTAATTTGTGATGAGGATTTGGCGATGAGACATTCAGGAAGAAAAAATACTGAGCTTAGAGATATTGAGATTATTCCAAACTATAACCCTTATGCGGAAGGCTCTTGTTTGATTAAGTTTGGTAATACGCACGTTATTTGTACGGCCTCTGTTGAGGAAAGAGTTCCAGCATGGCTCAAAGGACAAGATAAGGGCTGGGTTACGGCTGAATATGGCATGCTGCCACGCGCAACTCACACCAGAGTTCAACGAGAGGCGAAGAAACCTTCGGGGCGTACGCAGGAGATACAGCGACTTATAGGGCGCTCTTTGCGAGCAGTTGTTGATTTGGAAAAGATGAAAGATATATCGGTTTGTATTGACTGCGATGTTATTCAGGCAGATGGGGGAACTCGTACAGCATCAATTACCGGCGGGTTTGTGGCGTTGTACTTGGCTCTTCAGAAAATGATGAAAGAAAAAAGGCTATTGGTTAATCCTGTTAAAGAGTTTGTGGCGGCGGTATCTTGTGCAATTTATAATCGCTCGTTGGTGGTGGATGTAGACTATGTAGAGGATTCTGCGGCACAGGCAGATGTTAATTTCGTGCTGACAGAGAGCGGCAAGATTGTTGAAATTCAGGGCACAGCAGAAGAGAATCCGTTTGAAGAAAAAGAGTTCTTGAAGCTTTTAGAATTGGCTAAAGAGGCAACAGCACAATTGATTGAGAAACAAAAGGAAGTGTTAGGGTTATGATATTAGATAAATTAGTTATTGCATCAAATAATCAGGGCAAGATTGTTGAGATTAGGCAGATGTTAGAGCCATATGGGGTTGAGGTTTTTTCAGCCGGAGAGCTAGGGCTGCCAGATGTAGAAGAGACAGAAACCACATTTGAAGGCAATGCCAGATTAAAGGCGGATACTTTATGCAGGTTATCAAAGCTTCCGTGCTTGGCAGATGATAGCGGACTGTGTGTTAATGCTTTGGGCGGAAGGCCGGGGGTTTATTCGGCACGTTATGCGCCTGATCGTAACTGGGTTAAAGGTATGGAGATGCTTTTAGCAGAGCTAAAGGCCTCAGGCTCTGACGACAGGACGGCATATTTTGAGTGTGTGTTGGCTTTTGCAATGCCTAATGTTGATACGAAAGTTTTCTCAGGCAGGGTTGACGGGGTTATTACAAAAAAGATGTCTGGTCCGGGCGGGTTTGGATATGACCCGATTTTTCAGCCGGATGGCTTTGATAAGACTTTCGGGAACTTTACCGCAGCTGATAAAGCCGAGGTATCGCACAGAGGCAGAGCGTTTGAAAAGTTCATAAAAGAGGTGCTAGTTGGAGAATAAGGTTTTAAATATTCCTTTTTCAAAATCTTTTGTTGATGAGCTAGCCAAAAGGCTGCTTGATGAGACAAGAGATAATCCACTGTCTTTGTCTGACATATTAATACTATTACCTAACAGACGTGCTGTTTCTTCTCTTAAAGATGCATTTGTGAGGCACAATGGCCTTATGCCTACGATGCTGCCCAGAATGCAGGTGATTGGCGATAGTGACGAAGAAGAATTGTTGCTGACAGGGTTATCTTCTTTTGCGCAAGTAGAGGATATTTCTCCGGCGATTGACAAGGTTGAGCGGCTGTTGATTTTTACAAAAATCATAATGTCTAGGCCTAAGGAGTTTGGGATTACCGACTTGTCATCAGCGCAGGCATGTTATCTGGCAGGAGAGCTTGCTAACCTGATTGATGTGGTGGAGAATGAACGGCTCAGCTTTGATAAGCTGGAGAACTTGGTGCCGGAGGAATATACGGCATATTGGCAAGAGACACTTAATTTTTTGAATATAATTACACAGTTTTGGCCCAGTATTCAGGCCGAAAGAGGAGTTGTTGACAGCAGCAAAAGGCGCAACCAGCTGTTGGAGATGCAGATAAATATATGGAAGCAGAGCCCTCCTCAAAACAGAATTATTGCCGCCGGAACAACGGCTACATACCCATTGATGAAAGAGTTGGTAAAGACAATCTTGGGGTTTGAGAAATCTGAGTTGATGATTTATGGCCTTGATAGAGATATTGAAGATGAGGCATG
>JAISFX010000147.1 GCA_031263385.1 Lactobacillus sp. | reverse complement strand
TTCTATTCAGTGTTAAATAAAGAAAAAATAAAAAATAATTTTGGAATAGAAATCGCGCATTGGCAGGAAAGTTTAAAAAAATGTATTGAGGAATTGAAATAATGATATTTAGCTCTTTGATTTTTCTATGGGTTTTTATTCCTGTAGTGCTTTTAGGGTATTTTCTTTCCAAAGAGGCGTATAGAAACGTATTTCTACTCATTGTGAGTTTGTTTTTCTACGCATGGGGAGAGCCCGTTTATGTGTTTGTGATGATAGTGTCAATCGTGGTTAACTATTACTGCGGCTTGGGTGTGGGGTCAGACGATGAGGCAAAGTCTAAGTTTAGTTTGACGTTAGGTATTATCATAAACCTTTTGCTCTTGGGTGTGTTTAAGTATTATAACTTTGCGGTTGATAACGTTAATGCCTTGTTCGGTTTGAGTATTGAGGCTCGTAAGCTGGCGCTTCCTATAGGTATATCTTTCTACACATTTCAGTCAATCTCATATTTGATTGATATTAAAAAAGGGGTTACGAAACCTCAAGAAAATATGCTGAAGATGGGACTGTTTATATCGTTCTTCCCACAGCTTGTTGCCGGTCCGATTTTGAAGTATCATGAATTTGCACCACAAATGGACAAGAGAGAAGTTACTTGGAAAGGTTTTAACGAGGGTGCAATCCGTTTTATTCAGGGATTGGGAAAGAAAGTTATTATTGCCAATATTATGGCAAAAACAGCAGATGATATTTTTGCTCTCGGTATTGATGATGTGAGCACTCTTACAGCGTGGATTGGTATAATTGCCTATACATTGCAGATTTATTTTGATTTTTCAGGATATTCTGAAATGGCGATTGGTTTGGGTAAGATGTTTGGCTTTAAAATCCCTGAGAACTTTAATTATCCATACATATCAACATCTATTAAAGAGTTTTGGAGAAGGTGGCATATTTCTCTTTCAACTTGGTTTAAGGAGTATTTGTATATTCCGCTGGGGGGAAACAGAAAAGGGACATTTAATACTTATAGAAACTTGATGATAGTGTTCTTTACTACTGGTTTGTGGCATGGCGCAAGCTGGAATTTTGTTATATGGGGTGTGTTCCACGGTTTCTTCCTTGTGATGGAGAGACTTGTGCCGGTTGAAAAAATATTGAGATTTAGAGTTGTGCAGTGGCTTTATGCTATGATGGTGGTAATTGTTGGTTGGGTGTTCTTTAGAGTGGAACAGTTCTCCGATGCGTTGATGTATTTGAACAGAATGTTTGTCCCATATAAAATTGACGAATATTCTGAGTATTTGACCAGAGAGTTTTCTATTGTTGCGGTTTTGGGATTTGTATTTTGTGGTGTTATTGCAAACATCTATCAAAAGCTGCCGATAAAAGAAGAGTGGAAAAACGGAGCTGTCGCAATCGTTAAGCCTGCATTTTTGGTAGGTGTTGCTTATTTGGCAGTGTTAATGCTGGCAAGCAATACTTATAACCCATTTATTTACTTTAGATTTTAGGAGGAGCAGATGATGAAAAAGCTTCTTAATATATGTAAATCATTCTTTAGTGCGTATAAAACACTTCCGGCAGTTATTATGCTTATTATGGTGCTTGTACCTTTTGTTATTAACTTTTTTAACAGTAATACAACTCCGTTGGATAACAGACCTTTGAGGCCTAAGCCAACAGAATTTAGCGGAGATTTCTCTAAGCATTATGAGGATTACTATAATGATGCGTTTGCTTATAGAAAATCTATCTTGAAAAGATATGTTAAGCTGCAGAAAAAACTGAAAATTGATACAGGGAGACACTTTAGCGGTTTAGACGGCTGGATGTTTTATGATTCTGCAAAGGTTAGCGATGGCAGCACGATTGTTGATTATAAAGGTGAGGTTAACTACACAGATGCCGAGATGGAGAAAATGCTTAAAGGCGTGATTATGGCCAGAGATTTTTATGCTAAGCGCGGCATTAAGTATATGTTGGTTATTGCTCCTAATAAAGAAAATGTATATTCAGAATTTATGCCAATGAGTTTGCAGAGAGTGCGCAAGAGTGATAAGTCTCGTGCGGATGTGGTTGCAGAATATATTGCGAAAAACTCTGATGTGCCGGTGTTGAATCTTAAAGATGTTGTTATTGCTTCAAAAGATAATTTCCCTATTCCGGTTTATTTTAAGACAGACACACACTGGAATGCTATTGGGGCATATTTGGGATATGAAGATATAGCAAAACAGCTTAACAAAATGGGAATTAAAGCGCCTATTAAAAAGTTGACTAATGACATGATATATCAGGAAGGAAAGATTTCTACTGATATGGATATCAGCTCTTATGAAAAAGCGTTTAAGGTAAAGTATCTGCCAAATGTTAACTCGGAAGAGTTGTTATATGAAGATCAAGGTAAGATTATTGTATATAAAGCAGATAATGCACCTGTTAAGAAAACGGTGCTGATGATTAGAGATTCTTTTGCGGCAGATTTGATTCCGTTTGTTTCAAGAGTGTTTAGAAGTTCTGTGTTTATTCACAGGTCTGATAAGGTTCACAGCAATGTGGAAGGGTATCTTGAAGAATATAATCCTGATGTAGTTATTGATGAGGTTATCGAAAGACGAGTAGATAAGCTTGTTAACTATATTGAAAACTATAGGAGAAAATAAATGAAAGCGATTTTAGTTACAGGTGGGGCTGGTTTTATTGGTGGTAATTTTGTGCCTTACTTTGCAGAGAAATATCCTGAATATAAGGTGATTAATCTTGATAAGCTTACATACGCCGGAGATTTGGAAAACCTCAAAGAATGTGAGGGTATGAGTAATTATGAGTTTGTACAAGGTGATATTTGTGACAGAGCTTTGATTGAAAAGATATTCAAAGAGAACAATGTGCAAGGTGTTATTCACTTTGCGGCAGAGAGCCACGTTGATAATTCTATCACAGGCCCGAAGGCGTTTATTGAAACCAATGTAATGGGAACATTTATGCTTTTAGATGTTGCTCGTAACACTTGGCTTGAGGCTCCGCACAAAGTTAGAGCCGGTTATGAAAATGCGCGTTTTCATCATATTTCTACAGACGAGGTCTATGGAACTTTGGGCGAGACAGGTTTGTTTACAGAGACAACTCCGTATGCGCCTAACTCTCCATATTCTGCGTCTAAGGCTAGTTCTGATTTGTTGGTAAGAGCATATTTCCATACTTATGGTATGAATGTTACAACATCAAACTGCTCTAACAACTATGGTCCTAAACAGCATGTGGAAAAGCTTATTCCGAAAATTATTTCTAACTGTGTTAACGGCAAGCCAATTCCTATATATGGCGACGGTAAGAATATTCGTGATTGGTTATATGTTTTAGACCACTGTAAAGCGATAGACTTGGTTTTCCATGATGGAAAAGCCGGCGAGACATATAATGTTGGTGGTCGTAATGAGCGCAACAATTTGCAGATTGTTAACACGATATGTGAGATATTAGACAACCGCTCTCCACGTAAGGAAGGCGGAAGCTATAAAGAGCTTATAACTTTTGTAGAGGACAGAGCCGGACATGACCGTCGTTATGCTATTGATGCAACAAAGCTCGAATCGGAGCTTGGCTGGAAAGCAGACGAAAATTTTGAAACAGGTATTGTTCTTACAATAGACTGGTACTTGGAAAAGTTTGCATAATAGCCAGCTTATAAGAAGGAAGTTATAATGAAGAAAATTCTGGTAGTAGGCGGGGCAGGGTATATTGGTTCGCATGTGGTTAAGGCCATACTTGAGGCTGGTTTTGCTGTTAAGGTGTTTGACAACCTGTCTACAGGCCAAGAGATAAATCTTTTTAAAGAAGCAGAGTTTGTAAAAGGGGATATTTTAGATAAAAATGCCATAAGCTCTGCAATGCAAGGGGTTGATGGCGTGGTTCATCTGGCGGCAAAAAAAGCAGTTGGAGAATCGATGCAAAATCCAGATTTATATGCTGAAAACAACATTGAGGGAACGATTAATATTCTGGTGGCAATGAATAAGGCCGGAGTTAAGAATATTGTTTTTTCATCATCATCTTCTGTTTATGGCAACCCAAATTATCTTCCAATAGATGAAAGCCACCCAATACAGCCGGTTAGTTTTTATGGATATACAAAAGCCAAAATTGATGAACTGCTAGAGTGGTATGATAGGCTGAAAGGTATTAAGTATGCCTCTTTGAGGTATTTTAATGCTGTGGGGTATGATGAGACAGGCACTATTAAGGGAAGAGAAAAAGACGTGCAGAACTTGCTGCCGATAGCTATTCAGGTGTTGGACGGTGAGAGAGAATGTTTGCAGGTTTTTGGTAATGATTATGATACAGAGGACGGAACATGTGTTAGAGATTATGTGCATGTGTCTGATTTGGCCTCAGCCCACGTTCTTGCTATGAAGAGGATGATGGATGGCGGAGATTCTCAAGTGTTTAACCTTGGTACAGGTAAGGGGACTTCGGTTAATGAGATTATAGAATCCGTTAACAGGGTGTTTAATGTTGGGCTTAGCATTAAATATGCCGGACGCAGAGATGGCGACCCAGCCAAACTTTATGCCTCTTCAAAAAAAGCAAAAGAAATGCTTGGCTGGGAGCCCAAGTTTACTGATATAGACGATATTGTAAAGACATCAAGATAAGCTTACCACTTAATTGAATTTAACGCCTCAAGAGTTGAGGCGTTATTTGTTTGTGTCTCTAGAGAATAAAGTTTGCTTTTATAACCTTGAATGGCATTGGCAATTGCAGCACTTATAGGTAAGAACTCTTCAAAAGTGAAAGTGTGTTGTGTTCCGTTCTTTTCAAAATAAGTGATGTCGGTATTAAAGGTTTTTGCCATTAAGACGGTTGATGTTAGGTTTTGTTGGGCTTCATCATGGATGCTGAAGCTCATGTTGTTTATGTCAGCAGTGTCTTTGTTTATGGCATTGATATATTGTTCTTTAATGTCATCAAGTTTTTCTTGTCTGGCATTTTTCAAAAGAAAAGAGTTTAGTTCTTCCTGAGTGGCCTCGCGGTCGACGTTCATGCTATTATCACACATATAAATTTCGCCGTATTTGTTTATGCAATATTTCATAATTTATTCTCCTAATAAAAAATAGTTACACGGATATGGTAATTGGTTTTGGTGCTTATTTTGGCAACGTAGTTGTTGCTTTTGTTAGCAGCATAAAAAGTGTTGGATTGGAATATTCCGACAGTGTTACCATAAATCTTTACTTGAGGGCAGCCCCAGTATCCGCTTCCTGATGATGTGGAGTTGTTGCCGATAATGTTCATCAAGGCTTCTCCTATTTCATAGCCGTTTGCCTCGACATCTGAAATAATGTCCCAGCTTACGCGGATGT